>JABXGY010000383.1 GCA_016550395.1 archaeon
CTAGTTGTAATCGTAGTTCTTATTCTCGTAAGTTGGCAGATTTCAACTTTCTTTTTACCTACAAAAGGACCATTAGATATCATCGGTATTTGGTTATCTGTAACTGGCGCACAGTTAATCGAACTATTAGCTTTGGTTTTTCCCCTGATACTGGTTTGTTTAATCCTTTCAACTATTGCAATTTTCCTTTTCTTTCGTCTCTTTGTATTCAAAAAATGGAAGAAGTTTGTTCTCTCATTGAATAGAGCTTCGAATGAAACCACCCACGAGCCCCATAATTTTAAATTAAGTGGTATTGAAGTAAAAAGCCTACCATACGTGCGATCAATATTCGATTCCCCTCAGGCAAGTGACACTTTCTTTACAAGTAATTTTGATAGCCCACATAAATTTGTGCATTGGATTGCATTACATAACGAGTTAAGAGAAGCCAGCTTTGAAGTTAACATCGACTCCGAGATAAAGGTCAGGTTTTGGGTTCCGCAAAATCATGAAGAAAACGACCTTGATATCTTATGTTCAAGCCTTCAAACAAATAATAGTAATCTAGAATTTGAGCCAACACCATATCCTGCAATAATAGGAATATTTGGCTCCTATCCAAACACCGTATCACTTCGATCAAAGTATGTCAAATTTAATAACGAATGCATTTCAATAATTTTCATTAAGGGAATTCCTAGAGCCTCTTTTGAGGGTACTCAGATTGATCGTTTAATTCATGCTCTTCTCGAAAGAGGTCTAAGTGCTAGTTTTATAGTGAATTTCATATCTTCAAAAAAAATCCATAAGGATAATTGTGGTAAATACACTCAAGCAGATCCAGGATTATTAAATGGGAGTTCTGTAAGTTTCAATCGTAAAAATAATGGAGAAGAAACTTCCTTTGGATTCTGGGAGACTTCGTCTTACCTAGTAGTAAAAAGCACAGATGAAGACAATCATCTATTGAAGGTAAAAAGTGCGAAAATTATTCTTGAAACAATATTTCTAAACCCTTCTAATCCAATAAAAACGAAAATCCTTAAGGGGTATCAACTTCAACTCGCCCTTCCAAAAGTATTGCGGAGATCGAGTATTGGCAAAACAGGTCTTTTATCTAGTCGTCAGCTTTCTTTTTTAGTTCAATTTCCTCAAGAAGCACAACCAGGATATGTTCGTAAATACTCACCAATTTTTGAGATACCCCCTCAAAGAGAAACGGATATTAAACTTTTTCAGGTTTTAAAGGGAGATCGAAGATTGTACACAGCTGGTGTAGATTTTTCACATTTAATGACACACATGGTTGTTGCTGGTCAAACTGGTAAGGGAAAAACCCGTTTCGTAGGTAACCTTATTCAACAAATAAAGAAATGCAAGGATATAGGTATCACAGTTTTTGATTGGAAAGGAGAATACCAAGAATTATTGTACACCGTATATGAAATTGGTCGTGAGTCCTGTCCTCTGAAAATTAATTTATTTGAAACACATGGCTTAGACAATATCGAGCAGTATGTACAAAACCTTGTAGCTCTTTTCAGAGAATTATTACGAACAGAGACAGAAAACAATCTGTCCAGCCAGATGGAACGAATATTAAGAGAATCGCTAATTGATTATCTGAGACATAGCTCCGGTAGTTATGAAGGATACGAAAAGTTCCTATCAACCTGGATTACTAAAAATCATAGACGCTTTTCAAATCCTGAATCATCAACTGCAGGGCTTATTAATCGATTTGGGACACTATTCAGAGGTCGGTTAGGTTTTGTATTTAATACATCAGCAACAACGATTGATTTCGAATCGCTTCTTCATGATCAAGTCTGCTTCGACCTTTCTAATCTAGCAGCCTACAATAAAGACGACGCCCGATTATTTTTGAACGTTTTACTTATGGTTATCAGAACATACCTCTTTCAAAGCTTTAGTGATCGCTTAAGATATCTCGTAATTGCTGAAGAGGCACAATATCTTGTTCCTGAAGTCTTTACTAAACGAAGCACAGCTGACGCGAGCCCTATCGAAGATATAGCACTGTTTCAACGAGCTTATGGAGCAGGTTTAATTGCCGTTACTACCAGACCCAACCTCATCAGCCGTAATATTTTAGCTAATAGTGTAACCAAGATTTTTTTTCAATGCCCATTAGATTCGAATCTAGTTGGGGATATAATTAACCTCACACCAGACCAACGTCAATTCCTTTCATTAATGCCAGACCGTGTTCTCATTGCTCATCTACCATGGTTTGAGCATCCCTTTAAGGGAAAAACAATATCGTTCGAATTCCCTAACCCCCGAATTAATAAAACAAAAGAAATTTACGAAAAACCAGCTTCAAAAAACGATCATAAGTTAAACAAAGAAGAATTCAGCTCTGCCCATCAAATCAGCTACCTCCATCCCTTAGAGAGACACTTCATAGATACAGTTTGCCCTGTTCTCTACAAGCAACAAATCCTCCATCGAGTTTGTAGAATCAATTCACAGATATTAATTGACATTCCCCGTCAACAAATCATGATTTTATTTATCGAAAACCTCGATCAAAAAGCCCCATTACAACTTCCAACACTATCACATAACGTATCAACAATCATTCTTTTTTGCCCACCTTTGATAAAGACCAAATTACAAAATGAATTAATTAATAAATTTACTAATTATGAAGCACCCACCATAACCTTAACAAAGATACACCTTGCATCGTTAACGCGCTTAGAAGTTGAAAGAGTAATTCAAAATCTTACAAAAGGGGTATTACACAATTATTTGATACAATCCCGATGAATGCGCAAAATCAGGTACCACCATAGCTTTACGAATGTAATTGATGGGTTTTAATTTAAATTTCGAAGTAGAACCATGTAATGAAGAAAAAAACAACAATACTATTGATAATGGCCATTCTGCTACCTCTGACATATACTCCATTTTTTAATTTAGTAGTTACTCAGGATTGTTTTGTTCAAATTGTATCAGTTAGTCTAAATCAATCATCTCTTCAAATTGGAGAAACCCTTGAGGTTAACATCGTCTATGATTTATATTTTGACCCTTTAGACCCTCTAGGAATAGGATCAGTTAGTATAACAATAGAAATTCAAGGGATGAGCATTCCTCTGATACAATCGGAATTTACTGATGTTGGAATCGCCGTAAATAAACTAGTTATTCTAGATATTTCACCAATATCTTGGTCGCCTAATGAAACTGGACAGGTGGGAAGAGTTCAAGTAGAGGGGTGGGTTCAAGATTCCGTTGGATCAATGACTGATAATGTAGAACAGCAATTCAGCGTTCAGCAAAGTAACCTCATTTTTTCGATGGCATCAATACCCTCTCAAATTTCCTTTCACGATATCTTCAACCTAGCTGGATCTCTTCAAAACCCGAATAATATATCGTTACCAATTCCCAATCACCCTCTCTTAATATCCATATCACAGAATGACCAATTAGTTCGCTCTTGGAATCAAACCACTATATACCCATCAAATTTTTCACAAATCATCAATACAACACTCATTGGTACTGGAACATTCAATTGCAATGTAACTGCATTTGAAAGCGATGATTATATCCAAACCGATACACTTCATTCATTTACAATATTAGAGGCAAATATTACGTTATCAGCAACTACGAATGCTACTGTGGTACAAGCCTATTACCCTTCAACAAATAACCATTCTCTATTAGTTTCCGTTGATCTTCATTGCCAATCATCCAACCACAGTTTTGAAGAGGCTAATGTAATTTGTAGGTTAGGAAATGTTGACACCACAATGAACTATTCTGATCCAAACCACTTTTCTACAGTGATAGTAGCCCCCTCTACTCCAGGTAATTATTCCATAACAATTACAGCTCATACACCCAATCACAATACCATCAATACTTCAATACCCCTTCGTGTAATATCTCGTGAACCATTAGTATATTTGGAATCTAATAGATCAGGAGCAGCTTATGATGAAATTATCGAATTAACAGTAACCGTTATTGATGAAAGCTCGCAAGTACCAGTAGCGAACAAAACATGCTCAATTTATCTCTATAATCAGTCAGTTTGGAACTTACTAACACAATTAGTCTTAGATCAGGAAGGAAAAGCAAAAATTATGTGGCTCGCTCAAAACGTCGGTGATCAAGATTTCAGATTCAAAGCCGTCCTTCATGGTGAACCTGAATTCATAACTAAAGAAATTGAACTGACCATTACAAACACGCGTGAATTCCGGATAATTCTAAATTCACCCATTAATATAATTCGGCAAACAAACATATCTTATCTAATACAAATTACTGACAAGGATTACCAACCATTAGCTAACGTTAATTTCACATTAATTGAACAAGCTACAAATTCATCATGGTCTACCACCGTATCTAACACATCCGGCTATGCCACCTTAACATGGTATCTTGAAAGTGACTACAAACTTGGACCCCACGAATTTTCTCTCTTAGTTCAAAATGGTTCAATTACACTGGGTGTAATAGAAGTCATTATGATAGTTTTTGAACAAACCAAATTAGATTTGGTTTAATGTGAAATCACGTGGAAGAACAGATTTGGTTATATTAAGGCAAAATCAGAAGTATTTTTTAAATTAAACACGAAAAGCCAAAGCAAGTCTGATTATCATTGAATTGTTGGAGCCACCATTATTGACTAAAAATCAACGCTTCGAAGAATTATTTCGACTCATGAAGGATCCTGAGAATATTCGTAATATTGGAATCATTGCGCACATAGACCATGGAAAAACTACTCTCACTGACTCATTACTTGCAAACGCCGGAATGCTCTCATCAACTCTTGTTGGCCAAGCTAGGGCATTAGATTTCTTGGAAGAAGAGCAACGACGGGGAAACGTCTCAGCGGTAACCCGCAGATGCCCCAATAACTATAAAATCAGCTAACATCTCTCTTCTCCATGATTACCAAGGAAGACAATACGTAGTTAATCTCGTGGATACTCCTGGTCATGTTGACTTCAGTGGGAAAGTTACTCGTGCCATGCGAGCTATTGATGGTGCAATTGTTGTTGTAGATGCCGTGGAAGGGGTTATGGCGCAAACAGAAAGTGTGATTAGATCAGCAATTCGAGAGGCAGTAAAACCCGTTCTATTCATTAACAAGGTAGATCGCCTCATCCGTGAATTAAAACTTTCAGCTAAACAAGTTCAAGAAAGGTTCACAAAAATTATCCAAGATATAAACAGCCTAATTTCAGCATTATCAGAAGTTTATAATGATTCAGATTGGTCTGTTAGCCCGGATGACAACACTGTAGCTTTTGGTTCAGCACTCCACCAATGGGCTTTTACAGTTAAACAAATGCATCAGGCAAATCTGCAGTTTCAAAATATTATTAGACATTATCAAAATCAGGCAATTGAAGATTTAAGCAAAAACCTTCCCATACACAAACCAATCCTGAATATGATACTCGAACAGCTTCCATCCCCAAAGAATGCACAACCATACCGTACTAATCGGGTTTGGAAAGGTGAACCGAATTCGCCTGCGGGATTAACGCTTCAGCAATGTAATCCAAACAATTCTCTAATAGTTGGTATCACAAAAATTGTTACAAAATCAAAACATGGTATAATTGCAGTAGGTCGGCTTTTTTCGGGAACTATCCGAAGAGGATCTCAAATTAGAATCTTTCCAAATGAAACACTCTACAGAACGCAGCGTGTTACACTATTTATGGGGTCTCGACAAGTAGTTGTTCCTTCCTTAACTGCAGGTAACATTTGTGGGATAATAGGTATTGAAAATCCGCGAGCTGGAGATACCATTACTGGACAAAATGTTCCTCAAGGGATGGTCCCCTTTGAGGAGATAACATACATCAACGAACCCGTAATAACCATCGCAGTAGAACCGAAACACCCGAGAGAGCTTCCTCGATTACTTTCTGTTCTTGAAATCATAACTAAAGCAGACCCAAATCTAATATCTTCTATTAATGAACAAACCGGAGAGAATTTACTTTCTGGTCTTGGACTTTTGCATTTAGAGATTGCATTAAAAGATATTGAAGAACTAGGAGTTCAAGTTGAAGCATCAGATCCAATCGTGCTTTACCGTGAAATCCCCAAAACTAAAGTCACACAGCATGAATGGTACCTAAGCCCAAATGGAGAAAATGCTATAAAATTATCAGTGCACCCAAGGTCTACCGAGCCAATACAAGTCGATGTCTGGCAGCGAGATCCTACAGGTAATACGCTTCTGAACCTATCCCCTGCATTAATACCTGAATCAGCAAAAGAATCAATTATTTCGGGATTTCATTGGGCTATGGAGAGGGGCCCCCTTTGTGCTGAGCCAGTAGGTCAAACACTCATTAAAATCTTAAACCTCAAGCTTAGCGAAAATGTTACATATCGAGGAAAGGTGGAGCTTATGTCAATGGTAAAAGAGGCTATTTTCGAAGCATTTGAAAATGCAGAGATGACTCTGCTGGAACCTATCTATTCAGTTCAAGTAACAATTCCCTCTGAATATCTTAAGGAAGTGACAGGAGTGATATCCTCGCGAAGAGGACAAATAGAAAATGTTGAACAAAAAGGTTCGTTGATTACAGTTTCAGGAAATTTACCTGTCAGTGAGTCATTTGATTTAGCCGATGATTTTCGATCAAAAACATCAGGAAAAGCGATTTGGCAAACCAGATTTGCCCAATGGAATATTGTGCCTGACCAAAAAGTAGAGTCGATAATAACTAGTATAAGA
Organism: archaeon; assembly: GCA_016550395.1. GTDB lineage: Archaea > Asgardarchaeota > Hermodarchaeia > Hermodarchaeales > Hermodarchaeaceae > Hermodarchaeum. The sequence continues at coordinate 6,746 of JABXGY010000383.1, forward strand.
AAGAGAAAGGGACTAGCTTGAGGGGTGATTAGATATCGTACTCCGAATTACGGTGATTGGTAGTAGTGGAAAAATCTCCAAAAAAATTAGAGATATTGCAGAAGAGGTTGGACAGGAGATTGCCCGAAGAGGAGCCATTTTGATAACTGGTGGAAGAGATGGAGTTATGGAAGCAGCATCCCAAGGAGCTAAGAATATGAATGGTCTAACAATTGGAATCTTACCAGAACACAATAAATCTAAGGTAAATCCTCATGTCGATGTAGCAATACCTACAGGTATCGCCTTTGCTAGAAATTACATCAATGTTGTTGCAAGTGACGCCATAATAAGCCTTGCTGGTTCGGGTGGAACGTTAAGCGAAATAGGTTTCGCTATTGCTCTATCGAAACCACTCATTCTAATTAAGGGAACAGGTGGAGTTACTGATCTAATAGCGCAACATCATGAGTTGTTTCCAGAAGCTAATATCTATATTGCAGAAAATGGTTTATTTGCTGTTAATCTCGTTTTCAATCATTATTCTAATTAGGGGAAATCGCCTTTCAAATCAATCAAGAATGACTTGCCAAGGAGGATTAAAAGCCAACCACTGCATTGCAATAAAAAGGATCACTCCTCCGATTACCATATTTTTCCCTCTCTTTGGATCGACACCAGTAAACCAATATATAAAACCAACAGCAATCAACAATGCTGCAGCAAAAGTTCCAATTAAGATTACAATTCCCCAACCTGTAATGAGATAATAGGTCAAATGTTCAAAAAGTTGTTGAAGAGGAAGCTGCGACCCCTGAAAAATTAACGTTTATTCCACCCAACCTTCTTTTAAGAAGTAGATACAAAAACTCCAAAATTGCTCTCGAATACTAAGAAGACTGACATTATTATGTACTAATGCCTACATCCAATAATGGTGCATTTGGCAATGTGGAGGATTGGTAGAAGCGACGCAGTTACTGTATGGTCCAATGAAATCGTAGCAAAGCGTTTAACCAGGTATCGATCCATCATTGACCTTAAACTTCTTTCCCGCTATTTAATTGCACGAAACTTATCTGTTGAATTTGAACCTTCAGAGAGCCTATCGAATTTATGGAAGATTCACAAACGGGTTCAAACTAGCTTCCAAAAGGAACTAACCCAAAATCAAAAAGAGAAAATCCGTGAAGAAACCAATTCTTTGCAATCCTTCATGGATCTTAAAGCAATAATAGCAGAACGGATGCTTAATCAGTGCCATTTCTGTGAGCGCAGATGTAATGTCAACCGTGAAACTCACTTGGGATATTGTAACGTCGATCATTCTAGCTATGTATCTTCAGCGTTTCTTCACACCGGCGAGGAACCACCTCTTGTACCATCAGGTACAATATTTTTCAGTGGATGCAACTTTCGGTGCGCACACTGCCAAAATTATGATATCTCATGTAACCCCAAAAATGGAAGTCAAGTTTCCCCCACACAATTAGCTGCAATAGCCGACGAATTGGCGTCACAGGGAGCAAAAAACATTAACTATGTTGGTGGAGATCCGACACCACACTTACACACAATTCTTACATCAATGAAGTTTCAACAATTCAACATCACACAACTTTGGAATTCAAACATGTACCTCTCAATGGAAGCAATGGAACTTCTAACCGATATCATCGATTTTTGGCTCCCTGACCTTAAATACTTCTCAGAAAAATGCGCAGAACGAATCTCCGACGTCAAGAATTACACCCAAATCGTAACTCGAAATATCAAAATGGCTTACGACCAAGGAACCAAGGAAATGATTATCCGCGTTTTAGTGCTTCCCAATCACTTACAATGCTGTGTTTTTCCCATTTTAGAGTGGATAGCCGAAAATACCCCTATGGTACTCGTTAATATCATGGCACAATACCGACCAATGTGGCAGGTTGTCCATAAACCTGAAATCTATAGGGATATTTCACAACGAGTTAAGCGAGAAGAAATGAGCCAAGCCTACGAATATGCAAGGAAGTTGGGGTTAGAATTCCGACCAGTTAGTTAGTGTTTTCCTAACAGTTTTTGTGGGGTTTTTGAACGAAAGCCAACATTTCTTTGATGTAGGCTTATGCGACTTGATTTGGACTTGGTTACTAAGTATTTGAAATGCAGGACATGGCGAGAAAATCCTAATACAACCATATCTTCGCCAGAACAGTTACTAGACCAATTGTTACCACCCATTTTACCAAGAATGGTCAAAGATGATTTTCTTGAATTTTTCACTCACAAAATCTACGGAAAGCTTGGTTGGCTTCGTAAATGTACTGACCCCTCCTTTACCAAGTTCAAAGTGAAATTTGAACCTGGCGGGTATCGAGGATTACCTGACTTCATTGATTGGGACGGCCAACTGGACGGCAGCTTTCTAGAACAAATGCTTCCTTTGCTTCAATCAATAGCACAGTTTACTATGAACCCCTTAACTGCTGAACAGTTTTGGATGCTAGCAACCGAATTATGCAAGTTTACTAACTTTCCATTAACTTCTCTTGATATTCGTATTATCAAATCTTTCAGTCAAATGCCAACGATCACAAACCCTGGGCTCGCTCGATTACTAGGAGTCTCTTATAAGAAAATTCGCAGTCGATGGAACCGTTTACAGAGACTCAATATTTGTAGAATCTTGGCAAAGGTAAACTATCGTTTGCTAGGTTTAGTACCTGTGATTGTTGAGTTACACGATCTTACGAAAACAATCAGGAGCCCCTACTTAATCGGACTCACCCCACTTTCAGGCGATTCAAATAGCGTGCTTTACAGTCTAGTTATCCCCGAAGAGAGACTTGGGAGTTTTTCGAAATTCCTTAATTCAAGTTTGGGAACAACACACACGCTCTTCCTAGCAAAGGATAGGGGACAAACAATTGAATTCACACATTATCAGAGAGATAAAGGTAATTGGAATATAGATTGGAGGAAACTATTCATCGGTGCACATTTACTCCATAATAGTGAGAATCTAACTTCTTCATTATTCTGGGAAGAGGATATGGAACCGAGAAACCCATATTTCCTCGATGACAAGGATAAACGACTAATCCCAATACTGATGTCAGATGCTCGCATTAAATTGGAAAAACTTGCAGCTACTGCGGATATGAGCATCTCTCAGGCAAGCAGACGTAAGTCAAGGTTAATTGATCTTGGCGTTCTACAACTTGAACCGCTTATTCGACGAGTAGGTCTTATTGAAGACATTATCATCCGCATCAAAGAAAACGATACTCGAATCACAGGAATCTTCGATGAATTACCCCAAGCCTGGAAAAGGCAACTCACAGAATATCGCACAGGAAAGAAGGAAATCTTACTCTTTGCAACTTTGCCAGCTGGTTCTTTTGCACTAATGCGATACTATCTGCAAAAATATCTCCACACCAAATCGGAAATTTCTATCACTGGCCCTGAGAATGGCGGATGGCCATTAACCTTCGATACCTTCAATGTCGAGCAAGGTGGTTGGGTATGGCAGAATCCAACTATCACTGAAAACTCACAATTTACCACTTTTGATGTGAGAACCAAGCAAACCAAACGGAAAACCCCCCAAATAGCTAGGGAGGGGACATATTAGTGCGGATTTTTCTCATTATATTATTAAGTACGGTCTTCATCGGTCTACCGTCACCCCTTCCATTGACTCAAACCGATGCATTTAGAGGAGCGCCGATTGCACTGACTGTGCAATTAACCAGACAAAATGGTAGTCCCATAGATGATGCAACGGTTCTATTCTTCCATGAAACCCAAAACCTATTTTTGGGAACTGCACAAACGAACGTCACTGGTCATGCTCAATTCGTCTGGCAAGTTCCGAGTGCACATGAATTGGGTTTTGTATCGTTGAATGCAACCTTCCGCGGTGACCCTGAAAGATTTCTTCTACCAAGTATGGTGTCAATTCCATTAACAGTATTCGCTCGACTACAGAACATGTTTAATATCACAGACACGAATGGTAATCCAATTCATACGAGTGTAAATCTTGGACAAAAATTACTTTTCAACATCCTCATTCAAGACGATCACACTATTCCCCTCGAAGGTATTTCAGTTCAACTCCTCATATCGCCTAACCAGTTAATCGCCGAAGGTGTTACCACACAAAATGGAACAGTGCATTTTAGTTGTATTTTGAATCACACTATAACCAATGAAGTAACTTTCTTGATTCGTAGTATGAATCATGGGTTTTACAATGGAACAGAGAATCGTTTTCGAATATCAATAAGAAATACGTCTGTTCAATTAATTGGACTCCCTGCATTTTGGCTGCTAAGATGCAGCCAGAGCATTAGTGGACGATTGTGCCAAAATAATGGAGAAGTTATTGCTAATGCTACAATTGAATTACTCTCTGAAAGAGGATTGTTGATTGGATGTTCAGTAACAGACGCGGAAGGACGCTTTATTTTTGATCTGTGTGACCAAATTGAGACGATCCAGACAAACAGATTTCTGATTTTTCGATACAATGGAGGTAGTGGATATGAAACTACAGAGGCTGTTGTGGGCATAATTTCCGGTTTAGCAGATAATCCGTTTTCACAATTCATAGAAATCATTACACCAATAGATCTAACACAAATAATACACCAACTAAACATAATTATTGTTAGTTGCTTAGCAATTGGAACGACCGTTATTACCTTGAAAATGAAGCAGACAACTAGACGCATCGTTTCTCACTAGATTTAAACATCTCGTTGTTGTAATGTAGAAAACTTAATCGAAGACCAACTCAACATTGACTTGAGGTAGACTATCCTATGTCTGAACATTGGATGTGGACAGAAAAGTACCGACCAATGAAATTAGATGAAATCGTTGGTCAAGAGCCAATCACTGAAAGACTTAAACAATTCCTCGTAGAACGCGATTTACCACACTTGCTATTTTCCGGTCCTGCAGGCACTGGTAAAACAACAGCAATAATCGCATTTGCCCATGAGCTATACAAAGAACAATTTCCTGGTAACTTTCTAGAATTAAACGCGTCTGATGAACGAGGAATTGATGTCGTGCGAAATCGTGTTAAAAATTTTGCAAGAACTCGACCATTAGGAGATGTTCCTTTCAAGATTGTTTCACTGGATGAAGCAGATAGCCTAACCCGTGATGCACAACATGCTCTTCGAAGAACAATGGAAAGGTTTGTCACCAGCTGCAGATTCTGTCTAATTTGCAATTATTCAAGTAGAATTATTGAACCCATCCAATCTCGATGTGCAACTTTTCGATTTCCACGTCTTAACAATGAGAAGCTAATAGAGAGGATTAGTTACATTGCAAAAAAGGAGCAAGTCAAGGTATCTGAAGAGGGAATTCAAGCCATTCTATATGTATCGGGAGGAGATCTTCGACGAGCCATTAATGTTCTTCAGGCTGCAGCGGTTACCCAAAAACGCGTGGATGATGATGCAGTATATTCTACGACAGGTAAAGCACGACCAGAAGACATTAGCCAGATGATTAATTCGGCTTTGAATGGAAAATTCCTCGAAGCCCAAGAAAAGCTTCGAAATCTCTTAATTTGGCAGGGACTTGCAGGAACCGACATTATTCGCCAAGTTCACCGGGAAGTCATGAAACTAGGCATCGATGAAAAAGACAAAGTCTATCTAGTTGATATAGTGGGAGAAGCTGAATTCCGTCTTACCGAGGGAGCAGATCCTGAAATACAATTGAGTAATATTCTAGCAAAATTCGCCCAATTAGGAAAATCCAGTGGAAAATAAAATGATAGCAGAGCCTTGGGTTGAAAAATACAAACCCCAGAAGATTAGAGACCTTATAGGAAACAACAGATCCATTGCGAAAATTACCAAATGGCTTCAAGAATGGCCAAAAACAATCACTCGTAACCGTAGAGCCCTTATGCTCTATGGTCCTTCGGGTGTAGGAAAAACAATAGCTGTCTATATCATTGCAAGAGAACTGGGTTTTGAAATAAGTGAAATCAATGCAAGTGTGAAAAGAAGTAAGAAGCGAATGAGTGAATTATTACGAACTTCTACAATGACACAGACATTAACCAGTAAACGAGGAAGGCTTGTTTTGGTTGATGAATTAGCAGGTTTAAGTGGTAAATCGGACAGAGGAGCAGCTTCTGCATTAAACTACCATATCAAAAACACGCGGGTCCCGATTATTTTGGTCACAAATGATGTTTCAGATTCCAAAATCAGTCCGTTAAAAAAAATATGCACGTTAATTGAATTCGAACCATTCAAACCCTCAGAGGTCACTACAATATTAAAGCGTATTTGCAAAAAGGAAAAGCTTACTTTCGACGAACCAGGATTGGAATTACTTGCAACATACTCTCGTGGTGATATAAGGGCAGCAATTAACGATTTACAGAGTATAGCAAGGACAGGAGCAAATATTTCTAAAAAGACAATCCTCGAGCTAGTTAGATCAAGAGATCATACTATTGATATCAGGGAAGTCCTTGACCATATTTTTTATGCAGAAAATTGGAACAAAGCTGTGTATGCTGCTAATCAAAGTGGCGTGTATCCTGATGAGCTGCTAAGATGGATTAGTAACAATGTACCTATTGTCTTTACTGACATAAACCAGCAAGTCAAAGCGTTTGATTTATTGTCAAAAGCCAGCATCTTTGCAAGTCGAATATCCCGCACACAGAATTGGAGATTACTCCCATACTCTAAGGAGCTTATGTGTATAACCGGATCAATAGCCGATGGAACCCCCACACCAGATCGATCAAATTATCAATTTCCCGAATGGATTAGACAAATGGGATTCTCACGTGGAATACGCCAGAAACGCATTGCAATAGGTCAGATAATTTCTCCAATAGTTCGTATGTCAGCAAAGAAGGCCTACAAAGAGTATTTGATAGTACTCAAAGCATTTCTCAAAAACCCTCACACCAAACCAACCGTCACTGCAGAGCTGAAGTTAACTGAGGATTTAATTCAATTTATCCTCAAGGACTAAACACCAAATTCACTCGGATTTTTCCCATAGCTCAATGAACCGACGAAGCGCCAGGGCCCGTAGATTTTCTATTTTGTACCGATATATCCTAATTCGGCCAAACTTCTTCTCTTGGACGAGCTTAGCTTGCTCTAGAAACCGAAGATGCCTTCTTGTAGTGCTATGATTGAGCTGAGTTCTCCGAGCAATCTCAGATATATTTAGTTCCCCGCACTCCGCTAAAAGGCGAATTATTTTGATTCGCCCCCGAGAGGAAAAAAGAAGTTCAACAGGAATTGATCGATCGTTAGGAAACTGCTCAAGAAGTGTCGTGCCAGCCCCATCACTCACGATTAGCCACCTACCTTGCTTTTTTCAATTTGTAATTCTAATTCATTCTCTAGAACAGCTGCCGGGATATCCGGAAGTCCAATCAAAGTGGTTTTTCCCCGTTGCCCAATCCCGGATATCTTTGATGTTAGAATTCCCAACCCGACAAGTTCCTGAATATACGCCCATACTTGAGTATGAGACCGCGGAGTTTGGTTATACTCCTCACTAACAAGACCGTAACGAGCTTCCAACGCGCCAGTTGTCACATAAGCGTCTTCGGAGGGTTTTAATAACCTACACACAGCTAGCAGCAAGAGTTTCTGGTGGAACGATAAGTCCAAAAGGACCTCTCGCCGAATTTCAGGCGTGATAAAGGCCTTCGCACTTCGTACATACTCAGGAAGTATACGAAGAACCCCCTTTTCATCAGCAACTTTCCCTGCGTTATACAGGAGTTCAAGGGCGTATCGAGCATCTCCTGATGCACCCGCGATGTCTGCAATCAGATCGATTGTACTTGGAGGAACTGCGCCATCTAGAACTGCGGCTTTTATGCGAAAATTAAGGATGTCTCGAAGCTGAAGAGGATTGTAACGATTAAACTGGATCATATTCTTCTGCAATGTGCTCCATGTACTTGGATCAAGAATGTAACCAAATAGCGGATTACGGCTTATCCCGATTAGCGATATTCGCTGTTGCGCATTCAGCTGATCATCCACCGTACGTGATAATAGGTAGAGAAGCTCTTCACCACGTCGTTTAAGAAATACACCAAGCTCGTCTAACGTGATAAGTAGATACAAGTTATGTGTCTCAATGAACTCTAGGACAATCGAGAGGAGTTCTTGTGTGGAAAGTCCTCGAAGCGGAATACCCGTCTGGAGTGCCGCGAGAATTTTGTTTAAAATCATATATTCTGTCCGTTCACGCCTCGCATTAACGTGAACATAGACCAGATTGAATCCATGGCTCTTTGCGATCTCGGTCAACAGCTTTCCAAAGAGCTTAGTAACTGAAGTCTTCCCCGAACCTGTATCACCGAGAATCAGAACTTTCTGTGAGAAACGACCCGGCGCTTCGATTACACCACGAAATAACTGGGTTAACTTACGTAAATGCTCTTCACGGTGCGGAAGATTGGGAGGAACATAGTCGATAGAGAGCTTTGCTTCATCAATGAACACAGATGGGCGTTGTAATTCATGCCGAATAATTTCCGTTACGGACCCCCCCTGCTTTCTCGAACGCCATTAAAGGTGTCTTTTGATTCCTCCAGCACACGTATTCAGCTTTCCTTCGCAACCAGTATTCCCAGGGGATTCGTGCTGCCCACATTGAATTAGTTATTTCGTGGTGTGTTCTCCATTCGATTTGGCGCTCTCTTACAGAGCAAAGAAATTCAGATGAGTAGTGAAAGGACACCCAAGGGTGTTTCAGCACCCCGCTAACGCGTCCTCCGCAGAAGCCACCTATGTTTCCAACTCCTACTACATTACTATATGCCTTTAACCCACATTCAGTAAACTTGAACAGCCTCCAGAACAGTATCAGACGAAGCTAATGCAAAGATGTTGGTTCGTTGCATGTTTTTTCCCTTCATTCGCCGCACTTTGTTATTCAGTGATTAGCAGTCTTCCGACTACGATACAAGCCTATTCATTACCCGAAGGAATTCGAGCACATTTTGGATATTCGCTGTATTCAGAAAATAGAGCGGGTGTAATAAAAGAGCAGACAGAGTTGGAGATAAGTGAAATGAAGGCAAAATGAAAGTTCCTTTGATTAAGATATGACCATTCATCCGTCGTTTGTATTTCCGGAAAAGACTCGCGTTTGTAGATATTCGCTCAATACTGTTACAGCATAACTTGCTAACCGTGAATTATCACACTGACTATACTTATGCCTTCGAAGTTGCGCAGCATCTAGAATTCGGTTAAGTGTGGTGAAGATTTCGCGAGAATCGTTCATGAAGATGGAGATTCGATCTTCAGGAATATCTATTTGTTTCTCAAATGATACTCGACCCCTCCAACCCTCATCAAAGAAAAGAATGAGGAACCCAATTGCTGCAACACCTGTTATCAGATATCGCATTTCAACCGGATTGGCAGGAAGAGGAAACCCTGTTTGGTTACTTAAAAAAATTATCAATTCCGACCCCGAGAAACTTATTACGATTATGGCGAGGCCAACGAGAGTAAACATCACACGGATACGTCGACGAGTATAGATATCATTTATGATTGTATCAATGAAAAGAAACTCACCAACTAACGGGTACAGAAGGAAAAGAAGAGCAGCCAGCATACCAGAAACTGGTTTTGGTTTAGCCATATACTTCTCCCTTATTCACCGATTTACTTACTATAGGGAATACTAGAGTAAAGAATATATAGCGTTCGTATGGTCTAAATCACGCTAATTGTAACATGATGGTGAAATGATGTCTGATCTCTGGTGGCCTAAATTCATTCGAAGACCTCGCCTACGAATACGTAGACCTCAATTTCGGGATGTCCAGATGCCTTCCAAGTGGATCATCTTCGCTACAGCTCTTGGAATTTTTTATTTCATAGTAAGCGGGGGCATGTTCACTTTATCATATCAACCTGAACCCTTCTTTCAAACTGCTGAGGGCCCTCTTTTGCTCTATCCTAGCATTCATCGTCAGTTTCTGATCGAAGGTATTGTAGGAGGAGCCATGTATTTCATTGGTTTTCTTGGGTTTTATCTTATGTACCAGAGCACTAGGAATATTTATCGACCTCGCTACTCTCAGATGATGTTAGCCTCAGGATTGGTTCTAATCCTAATTTCTTTCTTTGGCTGTCAATGGCTGATTAACCTGAAAATTTTCTATGCTAGTGCGCTGTAGAAAATTAGAATTTACCAAGGAACATCTTTCACTTTTAAAAGATACCCTATGACATTCGCTAGTAGATGAATTATTGGGGTAACGATCAGTAAGAATATGGCGATAATAATCGGGAGAGGTGTAATTAATATTCCAAAAATCATTGCGGTTATTAGGAAATCTAATTGATCAATTACTGGTGCAGGTCGTCCTCTGGCAATATTCAAGCGCCGTTTAATGAATGAACCGATTAAATCTCCAACTAATGCACCCAATGCTACAAGAAATACAAGTGGAACTGACAATAATACAATAGAGTACAATTCTGGTGGTAATACAAGATATTGTTCAATCAAAGCTAATAAAAAAGGAGCAGCTAAAACTTGAATAACCCCAAAAAGAAACCCAGAGGTTAACCCGCAAAAGAAACCTTCCCAAGTCTTACCAGGACCTAGAACTCTTCGTTCGTCAATGAACAGACGACCACCATCAATGGAGTGTTTTGATTTAATCAGCTTTCCAAATACAGCAAACCCATTGGCAATGTATGCAGGAAAAATGTACCAAAAACCAAGTAGCAGAAAAATTGGATGATACATTAGTTTTCACTAACCGAGATTATCTAAACCCTGTTGACTGTAACTGTAGTGCAAAGGTTTCTGGTTCTTCTGCGGCTCCTTCATCTTTAATAAACTTAAATTCTCTGTAACCCTTCGATTTTGCTCTTGTAATTTGAAGTGAATAGTTACTCCAATAGGAACTGATAGAATAAGCCACAGGTTGAAATTCATTCTCTCCACTAATATCACCCCGAACCTGATTGACCACAATAACTGAAAACGATCTTGATCGGGCCAAATTCGTGATCACTCCGAATTGTTGGTTCAACCTACGATTAAGAACCAGATTATCAGACTCCTGTCGAAACTCTTTACGATATAAAGAGACAATTGTATCAAAAACAAGCAATTGAACGTCAGGTGTGAGCAAAGATTCTAATCTAGACACTAAAAGTGATTGTTCATTAAAATTAGTTGGAGATACAACAGTAATTAGAGGCGCAATGTTTTCAAACTCTTCTGGAACCAATTGTTTCAATCGTACAATAGGAAACTTACCCTCGAGATAAACGTAAAAGACTCGGAGATTTTTCCGAGCCACATTAATCGAAAACTGGAGCGCAAGTGTTGTTTTACCCACCCCCCCAGGACCATAGATTTGTAATGTTTCAGTGCTTCTTAGCCCTCCTCCTAATAACGCGTCTAACACAGGGACCCCAGAAGATATCAGTTGATGCGATTGCAACGCACACACCTATTTTCAATGAACTCAATGAAATTATTATTATTAATGATATAATAAGAGATTGTTATTGATTATAAAATGATTTCAACAATTTAAAGAGATGACCATCCACATCTTTTGAACTTTTTAGATTTTGGAGAATCCAACTCGGTAGTAAACGTTGACAATAAGGCGTTGAATACCGATCATCCAAAAAGACAATGGCTCCGTAATCTTCAAGTCTTCGAATCGAACGACCAGCCGCCTGCGAAGCAGCCCGCATAGCAGGCAACTGGTACCCATATAATCGACCCTTCTTAGGAAATTGGCGTTCGAAATAATCAATCCGAGTAACCTCACGTGGGCTAGGTCTGGCATAAGGAACTCCAACAACAACCACCGTCTCCATTTCCCATCCCGGATAATCTTCACCCTCACTGTTTCGACCTCCAAGCACGCCCAATAATACCGCTCCATCACTAGCCTTTCTTTTAAACTCCTGAACCAATCGATCATTCTCACTCGATGAAAGACCAGGTTGTTCTACAAAGAGATCGCGATTAATGCCTGAATCCAATCCAGAAACAAGAAGGGATTGTAGAACTGCGTATGAGGGCACAAAGATACCAACGTTATGAGGTGTTGCATTACACACCTCAATAAGCCTTTGAGTTATTTTCTCATACATTAATGGAGTCCTATACTTCATTGCAGTTGTTACTCCCAAGCTAATTACAGGAAAAATTTGAACCTCATTAAAAGGTGAAGGCAGAGTAAGCATCCGTGTCTTTTCAGGTAACCCTACTAAGTCAATATGAGCACTAATCGGTTGTAATGTCCCAGATAAATGGACAGAGGCATGACTTGAATTTAATATTGAAGCCGTTACAAATCTAGGATCCAATGCAATTAACTCAAATCGATTCGCTGAACTAACAGTGCTATTTTTTATCAAAAAAAATGCCGCATCTGATCTCTTTGAGAAATAACACCACCGAACGAAAAACCTACCCAGGGAATGTATATAGCTAATAGGGGGCCTCCCTTCAACTAGAAGTTTCTTTACAAGCTTCTCTCCGGTATTCAACAGCTTAGCTGAAAAGGAGTCTATATTCGCAATATTCATTGAATGTGTAATTTGCAAATTAAAATTCTCAGGATCTAGTTTAATTTCTCCTTTACTACTTTCTTCATCAAACAACTTTTCTAGAACAACACCAAAATTGCTTACGGTCGATAAACGATATCGTTTTGCTTCTTTTACTGCCTGACGAATAGAATTAATCGATAGCTTTGCCGAGGCGATTTCTACTGCAATACGGGGTAAATTATGAGCTTCGTCAATGAGAAGTATTGTGTTTGACAAAGGTTTCGCAAATGCTTCAAAAAATGAAGCATTTATTTGTGGATCGAACACCTGGTAATAACTCGTAGCAACAATTGATACAAATTGTAACAAACGTTTAGATAGTTCATATGGACAAATTTGTTCCTTATGGCATTTTTTACGTAGTTCCAAACCCGTTAATGGAGAAGTATAGAAATCATTTAAGAAACGATGATTGCGTTTAATCTTCTTCGAGAGGTTATTATACAAAGCACACTTACCTGAACGCTTCAATTGACTGCATATGAACATAGCAAGCTGAGAATTAATTGCATATTTCTGCACCAGTGGATTCAAACAGGATGATGTTCTACCCCTTAACACTACACCACTAAATCCATTTGACTTCGATAGAGGGAGTAACTCTTGCATCACCCGATCCAGTTGTTTGTGGGTCCTAGCAACGTATATTATTCCAAAATTCCTTTTTTCTAACAATGGTAAAACGCCTGATAATGCCGCTATTGTTTTTCCAAATCCGTTTGCCGCTTCAACACATAGATGGTTCCCAGCAGCAACCTCATCTCGAATTGCTTCTATGAGGGTAAATTGGCCAGGACGAGGAGATGTATAAGGAAAATATGAAGTAGAATGATAGGAAGACATTGGTCAACTCTCATTACTTGATATACTCAAAGGATAAAAACCTCATACAACACCTATTAAAAGCCAAAACATTTTATTGAATTTAATATATTTAATGAAATTAATGAAGTTAAGGTTAATCCACCGAAGATAGTTTACCGACGGATTTTTTAGTATAATGAGTGAACCGTATACAAAACTGTATCCATGGAGCTAGACAATTGCCTGACAAAAAGGAAACAACAGAAACGCGTTCTTGGACTCGTAGAATGCTAGGAGACCCGATAACAAAACTTCTTGCAGATCACAGTAACCTGACCCCAGTGCAACTTGAAACCCTTGTTATTGACTATCTAATGGACGGATTTAGTGGAAAACAACTTGATTACGAAACAAAAGCCACTTTACGAGAAGTCAAACCAGTTAATCAAAGACAGAAAGGTGTGAGTAGAGGTGCATTCAATCGGTCTCTTGCTCAAGCCCGAAAAAACGTAACAAAATCGATCTTTACATTAGTACTTCTAGGCTATTTAGGACTCTTCGACACTCCATCACTCAAACGTTATCAAGACCTTTCTGATAATATTCGAAGCTATGCGCGGGAATATGACAAAGTTGCGAATACGAAAGAAAAGCCAACTAACACTCATATTAATACTCTCAAACAAGCACAAGAAAGAATTCTCAAACTGATTGAAACCCTAGCTAAACCTATAGCCATGAAGCCCGAATAAAGAAACTCAATGAATTCAATGACCTTAATAAAATTGAATCTAATGATCTTTATTTTTCATGGTGTAAACGATTTTTTCACCATTACGGGTGCACTCAATACGCTCGTGAGTTTTCATTAAATACCCCATTTTTGTTAGATAACCTAAAGCATCGTTGATAAAACGTGCATCAAAACCATGATCAATAAGAGAGTCTTCTTGAGTAACTCCACCTAATCGTTCTAATAATACCAACACAGAAAGGTAACCAAATTTGTCGATTAGTTGACTAGCCACCAAAACTTCGTTGTCCCGAACCCATGGCCAAAACGATATCGGTATCAAACCTATAAAATGGTAGAAAATGACTTCATCAAAACTCCTTAACAATTTAAGGATAGGTTCTTCAGTTCCAGGTCGCACTGCTAAGACACTTTTACCTAATTTTACATGCGGTACGTGATCTAAAACCCCATCATAATAATAAGTACGAGTAATAATTTGACCAGATTTCAACTGCTGTTTGACTTGCTGTCGATAACCATATAATTCCCGAAAAAACCGGGTCTTCCGAGATTGATTAGCACCCTTAGGCTGTTTAAAATCAAAGGAGATTACACACAATCTTCTCTTTGGTATAGTTTGCATGACTAGCCCCTTAACCATCATAAGCTAATATCAACACTTAACCGTGCTTGCCCCTAAAAAATCGACTCATGGAAAATGAGTGAAGTCATTAGATTTCAATAACTTCATTAATTTTAATGAAATTACCATTTTTATGGAAGTATTCGCTGTAAACAAACACGATTCAAGATTTGTCCTTAAGCTTTTCATAGATTTCAGGAAATGCCGATCTTATTTTCTCCTCAACCGCCTTTGCGATGAATCGTGATTTCCCACCAAACCCACTATAAGGACCTTCACCTTTTTTCGTAGCTTCAAGAGCAATGAAATCCAAAGCCACTTTTATCCAACCTGGTACACTTGCACTAATTGTTTCCCGCCGATTGTATTCTTCTTTAAGCCCAAGACGTTTCAGACCCGATTCTCCCACACGAGATGGTAAATCATCTAGTTTGATAGGACCGGTATCCAGCTCCGCAAAACGTCTTTTGGATTTGGGTTCTTTGCCCTTGTCTTTTTCTTTCTCTTTTTTCATTCGTTCTCTAACTAAATCTGTAGCTGACATTCGTCATCTCACCTCACACAAATGTTGACCCTTTAGTCCAAAGTTCAGTAGCCTGTATTCGACCTGCTTCAGGGCTATAAATCAGGCCTTGTTTTTCGAATAAATCAAAATCCTCTAACACGCTCTCCCATGAACGATTATTCGTTTCCAGCCATGTTTCAATTTCATCAAGTGACCGCGCTGTTGCTAGAAACGCTAACAAGTCAGTTTGAAACTTATTGAATTCGGCTCGGGCTCGTTTGACTTCCTTTTGTACAAAATGCTGTACGTATTTAGCATCTATTTCATAGGCTGATAATACCTGATCCAAGCTATACCCATCTTTGACCAGTACTTCCGCACCACGTATAGCATCTTGAAGAGTTCTTAGTAATAATTCAAGCATTATACCGGGATTTCCACCGGAGAAATTGAAAATCCCTTCTAGCGCCCCAGCTGAAAATGGATGTAGAATATCCTTTACAATTTCAGAATTCAGATTGATTGTCGTAGCTGTGTCATGTGGAAATCGATCTAAGGAATCTTTCAGATAGGCAAGTCTCCATGCCATGACCTTCATTGCACTGGTTTTATTCATTCTACGCATATCATAAATTTCTACAAACCGTCTTCGAATAGCAGACTTTGATCCATGGCCAAGAGTTTCACCAACCGAAGATAGGATTTCAAGCGTTTTCACCGCGCTTTCACCCACACGAGTAATGACCGCTAGGGCAAGAACTAGATAACGCCGTCCATCTCGTGTCTTATCGTTGACCATTCGCAATAGTATATCAACAATTCTTACTCGATTATCAGGCCTTTGCCTTTCTAACTGCCGAAATTCATCAATTAGCAGGACGTATGCGGTTCCATTTTCTTCTGCGTCTGTTCTTAATGCTAACAATAATCGGGACAACCGTTTCGCCACTGAACCACTACGTACTACTCTTACCCCCACCCGGTCAATCAGAAAATCACGAACAGTTTGCTCACCAATATTTGCATGAACAAGATCATCAATAAGAGCATCAGCAGAACTTATACCTTCGAGGCGTACTGCCCTAATGTTGGGTAACCGATTTAATGATTGTTGAATCATTTCAAGAAAAGTAGTTTTTCCGGCACCTAGAGGACCTGATACGACTACACTGGCTGTTTGGTTACGAAGGTAATTAATGGCGCGTTTAATAGCTAAAGCCTCGTCTTCTGGTACCACATACAGGTCAGAAGAATCAATACCGAACAATTCAATCCTTTCGTTCTTAAAACCCCATAGCGCAAGCATTTTTTGATCGAATTTCTGTGTCTGTTCTACTAACCGATCCAGTTCGCTCAGACCTAACACATCCATTACATAGAAGAAATGTTGTGTGTTCAAACTATAAACTTATTGATAGCATTGGAAATCAATAAGTAATTAAATTCAATGAATTCATTGAATGTGTGTTATAAACCGCTTATTTACTATCTTGTAAATGCGATGATGTCGATTTTTGTAATTATCCCAGCAGGCCTGTCTTCATCTATAACTAATAATGCTTCAACGCCCGATGCGATTTTTGAAAAGGCAGATTCTGTACTTTCATTGATATCAATCGTTGGAAAAGGTTCATCCATTATTTCATGAACTGATAATGTAAAAACCCTCTGTGACTCCATCGCCGTTAATTTCCGAAGAATGGTACCTTCACTAATACTTCCAACCATTATATTGCCTTTCATTACGGGAAGCTGAGAAATTCCTAATCGCCTCATAAGGATTACAGCACGCCTTACTTTTTCGTTTGGACCAATGAAAACCAAAGGGTGAAGTTTCGATGTTTGTCCCTTCCATCTTAAAAGATCCCGAATACTAGAATGGGATTTTTGTTGACTTTCGATCTCGACAAGAATCCGTTTTAATGTTGATACACTTGGATTCACCTGTCCCTTTTCAATACGCGCTACAAGGGATTGACTTATTCCAACACGTTCTGCAAGTTCCGATTGAGTTAGGCCCACCTTTTTGCGAAGTTCCTGCAATTCTTTAGGCGAGGGAACGCGATATTCAGCCAAATTTAATCACACACCATTAGCATATACTACTGATAATAACTCCAAAAGAATTAATACCCTGCTTTTGTCGTTGAATGGGGAGATGACACCGATGACTAAAACCCAGCAAGCTGAAATTCGAGTTGTTGGTGTCGTACAAGGTATTGGCTTCCGACCATTCATTTACTCGCAGGCTATAAAACATCAGTTACGAGGATATGTTTTGAATACAGGTAATTCCGCTGTTCAAATTATTGTAGAAGGTGAAAAAAATAACATCATTGATTTCATTGATTCCATTGAAAGAAATAAACCTTTCCTCGCAGTAATTGATAGCATACAAACTATTTGGCGATCCTCAATTAACGGGTTTACTGATTTTCAAATACGCATCTCAAAGAATGAAGAAAAGGCAGGTGGGTCGGTAATCCCAGCTGATATTGCTGTCTGCGAAGATTGTATCAGAGATATGGGAAACCCTCAATCAAGACACTACCTATACCCAATGACGTGTTGCGCAATCTGTGGTCCCCGTTATACTACCATCACGGATACCCCTTATGACCGAGAACGAACCACAATGGTTGAATTCCCTCTTTGTGAAGACTGTTCCACTGAATTCAATAATCCCCTTGACCGACGATACAATGCGCAAACAATTTGTTGCCCCAAATGCGGTCCAGAATTTCAACTGATCACTTCGGAGGGTTTGGTTGTTGAAACCACTGATGTCTTTCAAGAAACCGTTAATCTGTTAAATAAGGGTAAAATCGTTGCAATAAAAGGATTAGGCGGCATCCACCTTGCAGTAAGAGCTCAACTTGAAGATGAAGTACAACGTTTACGCAAGTTACGAAACAAACCCCACAAACCATTAGCGATTATGTCACCCAACATCGAAGCAATCATGCAATACGCAAGAGTCAACGACAATTCGAAGAAATTACTATTGTCATGGCGACGCCCAATCGTAGTCTTAGAAAAAAACAAAAAATTCCCGTTAGCTCCCTCATTAGCTCCAGGACTTGACACAATTGGTGTAATGCTTCCTTACTCAGGAATCTACTTACGCTTATTTGACGGACTCCAAGATGACGCACTAGTAATGACAAGTGCTAACCCAGTAGGTTTACCAACCATCATACACGCAAATACCTTCCAAGAAC
>JABXGY010000054.1 GCA_016550395.1 archaeon
CAAACCGACTTAAAACGATTTTATGGAAAAGCGAACCGGTAAGCCTTATTAACAATTAATACGCCTACTAGCGAGGGTCTGGCTAGTATGTTTGCTCGAACACTCCAGCGGCAAGGGTTCTGGAAAGCCCGAAATGCAGAGAATGAAACCGGGCGGCGCATCTTTCTGAAACATGACCTTTATCTGGGCGGTATTTATGTGGAGGTCATGAATCGTGTGGCTGTATTGCGTATCACTGAACTAGGTATAGTCCGTGTCTTCAAACGTGCAAAGGCTTTGCGAGATTTCCTCACAGAGCTCGAATCGATGAAAGGACGGATCGCTGTGGAATCACCTTCCCTTCACTCCCTCCTTCAATTATCCACTGACTAGATACTGGATTCATTTCTGCGTGTATAATGACACTCGGGACATCTTTCCTCCATTCACATCTCAGTCGGCAAGCTTTTGTAACGGGGAAGCTGGGCTATGACAGAGATTGAGTCTTTTCAGAAAATGAGAATTCTATCTTTGTTTATGACGTGGTATCAATGCCAACGGGATTTCGGGAACGCAACGCAGTGTTGAAGGATTGGCGGAAGGTTTCCCTCCATATTGCTCTGTGTTATCCAAATGCATATCGCGTAGGGATGACTAGCCTCGCTATTCATTTACTTTATGCACTCTTCAATGCTCGTCCCGATGTCGTTTGTGAACGGGTTTTTTATGTTCCTGGAGAAGTTCCCCGGTCTCTGGAATCAGGACAACCTTTATCGAAGTTTGATGTTGTTGCATTCTCGTTTCAATTTGAGACCGATTATGTTCATGCCCTTGAAATGCTCATTTTATCTGGGATTTCACCCCGGTGGGCAGATCGAAAGCGACCTTGGGTTATCGCAGGTGGTCCATGTGTTATGTCTAATCCCTTTCCTATGGCTCCGTTTGTTGACATATTCCATATTGGTGATATAGAACCTGTATATCATCAGCTCCTTGATGGCCTTATTGCTGCTCAAAGTCGATCAGACTTCAACTCGCTTTTAGGTGAACAGTTCCTTCTGCCAGGACGTGTGGAGGTTAAACGGGGCTTTCAAGCTGATCTCGATGACGCGTTTCATCCTACTTGTCAAGTGTTGCCTGAATCCCCCTATCCACCAGAACTTGAACCCACATTTGGGCAAAGTCTCTTAGTTGAGATTTCCCGAGGTTGTGACCGGCGGTGTCACTTTTGTCTTACCACCTATCAATGTAGTCCGCGACGCGAACGCGCACTAGCTACGATTTCACGTCTTATCGAGGAGGGCACACAATGTTCTCGAGTTGAAAAGGTTGCCTTGCTAGCATCTGGGTTTACCGACCATTCAAGTCTTCCAGCCCTTCTGGAGATGGTAGTTCGTGAAGGCAGACAATTATCAGTTCCTTCACTCCGAGCGGATTTATCCAACTTAGAAATATTGGATTTCATCCACCAAGGGGGTCAACGCACTCTCACCTTTGCCCCTGAAGCCGGCTCTGAACGACTTCGTATAGTATTAGGAAAAGCCATTCCAGATGAAATCTTCATATCAACGTTCGGTGCTGCTATCAGTGCGGGCTTTAATCAATTGAAACTCTACTTCATGATTGGACTCCCAACTGAAACAGAAGAAGATATTCAAGCAATTATTCAATTTTGTTCTAACTTACTTCAACTTCCTCCTCAACGTCATCGCCTTCATGTGAGTGTTGCCCCATTTGTTCCCAAGCCGCATACTCCTTACCAATGGGTAGGTCTGACGCCATTAAAAACTCTCAGAAAACGCCTAGGTCTTATACAGAAGCTTCGTCGGCTGGGTCGAATTCAATTAGATATACCCAATCCGCGGTGGAGCATCATACAAACTGCAATTTCTCGTGGAACAAGTGATCTAGCGCCAGTAATCCATGCAGTTGCGCAATCAGCTCCATCAACTGCGGGAACATGGTTTCGAATGGCGAAACGGCTAGGAATGAATCTTGAGACCCTGGCAACAGCCGATTATCCGGCAGATGCTTACTTCGCGTGGGATAGAATTGATGTTGGGATTAAACGGAATATTTTATTGCAGCGATTTGCTAAGCTAGACTCTGAGTAATTAATTTCCTTTTAGTGGAGCCGATGTTATGACCCCGAAGCGAAAAAAAAGCAAAAAGAAATCTAATTCGGTTCCTCCTGAAATGGAAAGGGAAATCGATGGTTTGGGTGAATCTGAAACGACTAATTTAACTGAGAAGGTTCTTGAACATCTTCCTCATTTAGCAGCTGAAATGGAACGTTCAGTAACAGATGTCCGGATTGATGGAGTTCGCTGGGAAGAGACTGAAAGAACTCGTCAACCAATTGCAACAAGTAAAGCTCCTTATTCTGGGTACTCACCTGATGTAGTTGATTTTCTCCGGCGTTGTTCAACCGAAGAAGAGGCCCTAGAGGTCATTGAGTTTTTAGAAAAACATGGTGAAATCTCAAAGGTACATGCTCGTGAGATTAGAAAACAACTCCGAACTAAAGGAGTTAGAAGTTTTGGTTCAAAGAAGTCTTGGGGTCATTATGAGCGTGAAAGCTAACGACTAATGGGTTGCACCAGCTGCGACGATTCGTATTACATCATTGGCTTTTAGCCAATAATTTTCAGCTAAGCGTTTCTTTGTTCTGGCATCGAGAGCATGGATGAATGTTTCACCCAGATCGGTATGGATTTTATAGGCGAGTTGGCGAGCTGTGGTTCCCTTTGGTACAAGATAGACATCAGGTAGAATGTTTCCATCATGGTCGGTAAGTTTTCCTGCATCTTCTACGGGGTAAACAGGGATGAGCTGAAGAATATCAAAAACGATTGTATTCAGCACTTGTTGTACACCTGTTGATCCATATTTATCCAAGATTTCATCCTGTAATCGCTTTAATTGAGTTTGTTCAGTTTCACCTAATACATCTGGCTGTAAGATAGTAAATTTAGATGCTCCCGGTTGATAGCTGATTACACCCTTTTCACTCAAATTGCGAAGTGCAAATTCTCCGGCAGCACTACAAGGAATGACTACTTCATTAGTTAATTGCCGGAGGGTTTCTAGATGTTGTGATGCTTGCGGACGGTCTATCTTGTTTGCGGCGATTACCATCGGTTTTGCTCGGTGTCGTAATTTTT
The DNA here is from genome assembly GCA_016550395.1 of archaeon. GTDB lineage: Archaea > Asgardarchaeota > Hermodarchaeia > Hermodarchaeales > Hermodarchaeaceae > Hermodarchaeum. The sequence continues at coordinate 3,144 of JABXGY010000054.1, forward strand.
GTACAAACCGTTCGAGAGCTTCATCGCTCCAGGTTGTCGGTTTATCGGTTTTGAGTTCAGCGTCGCGAATAGCGATTTTTATGGTAAGTTCAGTGATTTGTAATCCTGAGAGCTTTTCTCCTAATAACGTACTAATTTTGAGTTTTTCTGTTTCAGCTCTTCGAGAAAGTCTTCGCCAATCACGTTGTAGAATTTGGACAAGCCACATGTTAATCTCTCTTTCCAGGAATTCAACATCTTTTCTTGGGTCCCAAGAGCCCGGTTCCACTTCTCGTCCCTCAGCGTCAAGGGAACCAGAGGCATCTACAACGTGAATGAATGCATCAGCTCGTCGAAGGTCATCCAGGAACTGGTTTCCTCTGCCTCTTCCTAGATAGGCATCAGGAACGAGTCCTGCGACATCAAGCATGTCAACTGGAATTAACCGAATTCCTTCTCGACAAATGGAATTTTTCGCATTACATGTAAGGTCAAATTCTTTACATAGGCAATCAATCTTAACGTATGCAGTTCCAGGATTTGGGTCAATTGTTGTGAAAGGGTATGCTCCAACCTTCGCTGCAGTACGGCATGCGGCGTTAAGAAAAGTGCTTTTCCCAGATGATGGTTTTCCCACAATTCCAATTAGCAAGATAGTCCATCCTCAAGCACTAATAATAACGATAACAAATAAATCACAGCGGTTGCTGCATTTGGAGATAATATTACCTGCTTTCTTTCAGTAAGGCGTTATGTCCGTTTAACAGATTTGGTGAAAACGATGGCTAAGAGTCGAATATTGGTGGCTGATCCCATCCATGAGGATGCAATAAAACAACTCCAGAACGAAGGTTTTGACCTTGTGCTTCGAACTGATATTTCCCCTAAAGAGTTGGTTGAGTCAATTGGTGAATTTGATGTGATAATTGTCCGAGGTCGCACAAAAGTTACACAAGAAGTGATTAATGCAGGAAGTTCGCTCAAAGTAATTGCTCGGGCGGGTGTGGGCTTGGATAATGTTGACCGAGTCTTTGCTTTAGAGAAGGGAATCCAAGTAATCAATTCCCCTGAAGGACCCTCAGTTTCAGTTGCTGAGTTGGTTTTTGCATTAAGTTTGAGTGTACTACGTCGTGTTGCTTTTGGTGACCAGGGTATGCGGCAGGGTGAGTGGTTGAAAAAAGTGAGCAAAGGTGGCGAACTTCGTGGACGTCGATTAGGTATATGGGGCTTTGGCCTCATCGGCGAAGAAGTTGCTAAACGTGCTTTGGCATTTGAAATGTCTGTATATGCTTTTGACATTCTACCTGAACGAATTGATGTAATGAAACAACTAGGTGTTCGATATCTACCTTCAGATGAGCTTGTTACCGTGTCTGATGTACTTACAGTGCATGTACCCTTAACTCCCCAAACACGAGGACTTGTCGGAGCTAATGAAATAAATGCCCTGCCAAAGGGTGCGATTCTGATTAATACGGCGAGAGGTGGAGTTGTTGATGAGAATGCACTCTATCAAAGCCTTGTTGATGGGCATCTTGGAGGAGCAGGGATTGATGTCTTTTCTGAGGAACCTCCCTTTGCAAATGCGGTTCTTAAGAAACTTATAGCCTTGCCTAATGTGGTGTCCACCCCTCATGTTGGTGCTCAAACTAGTGAAGCATCCCGTGCAAATTCTATGGTCATCGCTGAGAAGCTTATAGCCCTTCTCAAGTAGCAGCATAACAATTTTATATACAATAGCTGTTCGCTATCCCTTACACGCGGAGGCGTCTACATCAATGTACAAACACATTGGCGAGCTTTATGCTAGCCATGATAAAGAGTTGAAAGCCCTGATTCGGTCGCGGCTCATCGAGTGGCGGAAAGAACCTGCAACTCATCGCATAAATCGACCCACTCGCATAGATCGCGCGCGACAAATTGGCTATAGAGCCAAACAAGGTTTTATCGTAGTACGCCAACGCTTGACCCGCGGTTCCCGTCGCAAACCACGACCAACAATGGGTCGAAAACCCAAGAAAATGGGAACAGTCAAAATCACACCTAGTCGTAGTCGCCAATGGATTGCTGAGGAACGTACTTCACGCAAATATCCTAATCTTCGGGTTCTTGGGTCGTACTATATCGCTGAGGACGGGAAAAATCTCTGGTACGAAATCATCCTTGTTGATCCGGCTCATCCCGCTATTCAAGCTGACCAACGAATTAATTGGATTTGTGATTCCACTCAGAAGGGTCGAGTATTCCGTGGTTTAACTCCGGCAGGAAAAACCTCACGCGGTTTACGACATCGTGGCACTGGAGCGGAGAAACTTCGCCCAAGTATCAGAAAGTATGGTCGACGTGGCAAATAACCGCCAATAAATTATTAGGAGGACGTGACCAGCCTGTGTCCACAATGGAACGGGAGCCCTCTAACATCACTGTCCATGCTTTAGTGCAAGCTACAGAAGATGAAGCGAAAGTTAAAACAGCTGTCCAAAATCTTTTCCCCCAAGAGATCGGCGACTCTCTTTCATTTAAACAAACGAAACTGAGAGGATATTACCATAACCCGATAATCCACCTTGAAACCCGATTAACCCAGCGAGTAGCAGTTAAAGAGACCTTGTATTCGATTGGACAACGTCTTCCACCTGAAGAACGAGCAAAACTCGCCATAACCTTTGAAAACCGGGTTGATCAAAAGGGACAACTTTTTCTACGTTTTGATAAACAGGAATCTTATCAGGGACAACTGCGCTTAGTTAATCGAGGCGATTCTCTTCGTTTAGTGGTTCGGTTCTCGGGTAGGAAGCCCCAACTCAGTGAACTACAAAAACAATGTCACAAGTTCAATCTTATTTAGGGAAGGAAAAAGCATG
>JABXGY010000055.1 GCA_016550395.1 archaeon
GTTTGTGCTTTCGTTTTTTCTTTGACGAAATATTTTCCATGATATTGGGAACACATTCAGAGAGTCGTTTTTCCTCTTCTAGAGGTTTACCACACTCAACAAAATCAAAACAAGCACCAACAAACAAGCGGGTTTTGAGTTTACCCTTTGCATGAGGATTGCCAATTAAATCAGGTGCATCCAAAACCCCAAATTTCAAAGCTAGGAGATACGTTTCAGGATTCAATAATGGATGAATGGAGATATCTTCAGGAAGCTCGGTTAGAACATCTAAAAGCAATATTGATTTGCGGACTAATTGATCTCGACGCTTCACAATTTTCGGATCCATAAAGGGGTTAGGTACTCCCAGTAAACATTCCTTCACCACTTGCCGAACAATCCGACAACTCTCAATCACATCTCGAGCAGTGGATGCATGATCAGCTTCACAGAATCCAACAACGTGCACTATCTCAGGTTTAAGCATCATAGCCGTATACATCGACGAAGCAAGCTGTCCCTTATCAGCATCCATATCCACAGGTAGACTAAATAAACCGGTTCTAACTTGCCGATGAGTCCTAAAGGTTTCATCATCCAAAGATTCAACGAGTGCAAGAGTTGCCCACATCTTCGCTAAGTCCATAGCAGGAGACGTGCCTAAGGGTGTATTCATCATCATCTGAATGATGTAGTCATGAACCCCCATAGACTTTGAAATAAACGCTGACCAATAGGCGGCTGCCACAGCGATAGTGTCATGGGCTTGGCGGAGACTCCAATGGTGTGGTTCATTAACTTCAACAGGAATGCCTGCTTTTCCATGCCAAGCGATATTTTTCATATTTTCTTTAATAGCCTGAGTGACTTGTCGGGTGCTTCGACCATCAAGGACACTGTACCAATGAATCGGAGTCGCACACCAGGCATTCTTAATTGATTTCTGAAGGAGTTTCGCCCATTTCAGTAGATCCTGGGTGCCACTATAACATCGCATAAGTGGGTAATTTCCACATCTTGAGGCTTCGAATAGGACACGGAGATCTTTTTCCGTTCGAATTGGAACTCCACCTGCTCCTTCCAAAGAGGCTTGCATCTCATCTGGTCGGAAAAAGTACTGTTGTGCATTTTGATCAGGACCAATAGAAATAATATCAAGGCACTTCGCTTTGGCTATCGTCCTAATCCCGCTAATGGTGTCTTCAAGATCAGGTAAGCCATAATGATGACGAATTAACGGCCAAGGTTTGCGTTGTATTAATCGGTCAATAAGGGTTAAGGCATAGAGCTGTGCTTGTTCCTGTTTTTTCTGTTTCGTATATTTTATTGGATCACAATCTGTGGCAAGAAACGTTAAGACATCTTCATCAGTGGTTTCTCCATCAAAGGTTACATCAAAGAAGCCAACTTTTTCGACTGCATCAACAACGGGTGTAGTTCCACCAAAGGTCCATATTCGATTTTCAAGATTACGTTCTTGAACCTTTTGACTGAGTTCAGTGACTAGTTGATAACCGACTTTGGGAGTCAGCCGATAACTCAATCCAATAACTGCTGCATTAGTCGCTTCAACTTGTTGGAGAATCGTATCAATTGGCGTAGCAGGTCCCAGAAACAGGGTTTGATAACCCCGTGCTTCAGCAAGTGCAAGAAAATTGAGTGTCCCTGCCACATGAACACAATTGCCCAAAGAGGCACCAAGTATCAATTTTGTCTTTAAATCCTGCTTAGTTTTCATTCCAACTCAACTCCATCCCATTCATCAAAATAGCTTTCAAAAATGGCAGGTTGAGTAAGAATATCAATAGATCCTTCCTGAACAAAGAAGAGTAACTCCATAGCAGAAAGTCCCGTAATTCCCAGATAGTGAGTATTTCGACCTATTTGCCAATAGTCTATTCCAGTTAAATGCGAAGCAAGGTTGACTGTAGTTTGGATTGTAGGAGTTGGTACCCCTATTTGGTCACCAATTGCTGCAATTGGAACCAAGCCAGTAGGGACATCTTCAAACACGTATCGGTGATTAAGTGAGGATGGAGCACCTAATTCTTGATAACAGTATGTAGTTTGTAGAGATTCATACAAATTCTTGCCTTTAGAATCATAGACAAGTCGCAGCCATTCAGCAGCAGAGGGAAGTTCTTTTCCGAGGGCTTTACCTACCGCAAGCCGTTCCTTATCGATTCGCTCAATATACTGTGCGACAGAGGGTGTTACACCTTCGAGATAATGATTGTAA
>JABXGY010000384.1 GCA_016550395.1 archaeon
CTCACAATGCAGCGACTAAAGCCAGGCTCATTAACGATACGGAGGAAAAAACCTGCTACCGGTGTCACAACGGCTTAATGGCGAAAGGTAACATCCAGTCTGAGAGTCAGAAGTTTTACCGGCATCCTGTTGATACAACAGGAGCAGGTCGTCATGACACCTCAAAGACAGAAGATCCTTATAGCATGTCGCTGCATGTTGAATGCGAGGACTGCCATAACCCCCATGCGACCCGCGATGAACCACCGATGATTTCTTTCAACCCCAGCAATCCATTAAACCCTAACCACTCAATTGCTCCACTGGCAAATGGAAGCATTATTGGTGTAAGTGGAATTGATATTAATGGTAGCCCAAAAAGTGAAATTGAATTTGAATATGAAGTTTGTTTCAAATGTCATGGCGTGCCCGGAAAAAGCTCATGTGGAAACTTTCGGTGCTCAACCGCAGAAAACTATGGATTCAAACGTCAGGATGAAGTTTACAACTTGAGAGACAAAGTGGATGCCAGCAACTCTTCACTGATATCTTTTCACCCAATCGATACGAACAATCCGGCTAATAACGATGAAGTGCCAAGCCTGCGTGTTGATATCCCTTTAAACCGGCAAGACAGCAGAATTTATTGCTCAGATTGTCACAACGGAGAATTCTCCCCAGCCGCGGGCGGGAATGCTCCAAATGGGCCTCATGGTTCAAGAAATGAAGGTTTGCTCGCTTTGAAATACAATTTCAACCCAGAAAGCAATTTCAACTCAACAAATAACGTACTTTGTCTAAAATGTCACGATACCGGTAGCCTCTTCAGTAACGAATCTTTCCCTCACCGGGAACATGTACTGGAGGAAAAAGCCTCGTGCATCAATTGTCATGACCCTCATGGATCGGCAGTTTTCCCACACCTTATTAATTTTCTAACTGCATCAAGTGTTGCCGGATACATACTCGAAATAACGGGTACCGGTATATATAGCGAACCGACCTGGGTCGACAATGGGAGGTACAGTGGCACATGCTATCTTAATTGCCATGGTACGGTGCATGATGGAGCCCAATACGGCACGATGCTAGACGGATTTGGTTCTGGAGTAACAATCAAAGCCGTTGGAAATTGACCCATGTCACACAACTCTCCGAATTATGACAGTAACCTACCCTGCCGCATGATAATGTGATGCCAGTCATTTAGACATTATTAAATGGCATTAACATAATAAACTGAAAAACTTACCATGAGCCGTGTCATTGCAATTGCGGCAAACCGAGGAACACTTAATGACCAATATCAAAATGCTAATTATCGCCTTTGTTCTGCTCTTTTTAACATGTTCTTCCTTTGCCAACGATGAAACTATCGGCACCGGTACGGTTGCTGAAACCATGATATCTGGTGGCTATGTTTACGTACGTCTTCAAGAGAATGATCGCTGGGTAGCATCCACGCCCATCACGATAGCCGTTGGTGACAAAGTAAATTACGCAGGCGGAGCTATGATGAAAAACTTCAATAGTCGCACGCTCAACCGTACGTTTGAGTGGATTCTTTTTGCTCAAAACCTCGAGGTCATCAATGAAGTAAACGCAGATACCCACGCCAATTCCCCGACCAACCCCCCGCATGCCGTTGCGAAAAGCGCAGCCGCAATTCCACCTGCCGCCGGTGAAATCGCCCCGCTGGACGGTGGCAAAACCATCGCAGATATCCGTGCCAGTTACGGGCAGTTGAAAAACCAGCAAGTATCCTTGCGCGCCAGGGTCATGAAAGTCAGCGAAAATATTCTTGGTAAAAACTGGATTACACTGCAGGATGGCACAGGAACAGCACCTGACAACAAGTTACTCGCCACCAGTTCGGAGCTCGTTGACATAGGTGTACTGGTGACTGTTACGGGGATAGTCAAAACTGACGTGGATCTGGGTTCGGGCTACAAATACAAGGTAATTCTTGAGGAAGCCACTTTCTCTCAGTAGAGATTTTGGAAAATGAATTCGCAGTTGCCCGGCGTAACCCACTGGACTGAGATGCCTGTTACGTTCAAGGACCTAACCTTGTATTCTAAAACCTGTAGACCCTGAGATATCAAAACCTCTAAAACCGCTGTCAAGCACTTGAGCATTCTAGACAAGCCGAACCAACCCCGCCCCCATGATGCCTTGGGAAGAATCCCACCGGCGATGTATATGAGGAAATTAAAGCTGGAAACTCTAATTATGAACTGCGAACTTGACGGGGAAGCTGACCCTTTCATTTATTTGCTTAACGGTCAACACCGTGACCGAATTTAACAAGCCACGTCAACAAAAGTCACATAAAATCCAGGAAATGGATTCTTCAACTGAAATGCGGGCCGTGAAAACAATCACCATTTCGCATTTTGACCTACATCAAGCAAACACCTGAAATATGTCATAACAAGTCACTAAGTGACTGAATCGCTGATAGAATGCTAGTCAGTAAAAA
>JABXGY010000385.1 GCA_016550395.1 archaeon
GCGATAATCCCTGCAAGGGCGACGGCTACTCCAATTCCCATTATAATGGTATAACCTTCTGTCAATCGTCCAAAGTTTTTTTGGTCTAACGTCATTTTCATCACAAAGGATTAGCGGTTTTTACGCGTGTTTGGTGACTGCATTTATTTTTCTGTGTTTCTATAATTCCAAACATTCTGTGATAGAAATATACCCAATGATATAGCTGATTAAATCCTTCTTACTTGTCGGCGAGGTGTTAAAGGCAAATCAGAATTGTTTTGAAGACACACATGTGATTTCTTACAAAAGACGTGAAAGAGGATTTGTTCGTTTTATCCGGTTGATTTTGTCCTCTCAGATTATGTTCTCGTTTCGTTCTTGAGAGATTTCCCGATGGGGCACACTTCAATACATGTTGAGCATTCTATGTAACTATTTGACGTCGGTCTTCGAATGAGTTTCTTTTCGAGTTTCCGTACATCCTCTGGGACCTCGGGTGCATGGGGTTCTTCTGCTGCGTAAGCTAGGCACCGGTTGATGTTGATTTGATACGGTTCTAAAGCCTTAGTGGGGCATGCAGTGATGCATTTCTCACACGTGCCACATAAATCATCCTTGAAGGTTTCATCGGCTACAAGTTCGGCTGTTGTCAGTATTCCAATTAATCGTGTTCGGGGTCCGTGGGTGGGAGTAATGAGGAGTGTGTTTTTCCCTTGGCACCCGAGACCGCATCGCACCGCGGATGTTTTGAGCGGAATTGCCAGCGAGAAGCGTGATTCATAACCTTGCTTTGTTAGGTAGTCTACAATCGTCCAGGCTTTGTTTTTCAGGACTTCGTAGTAGAGTTGGTAGTGTTCCTTTGGGACTTTGGGTGTGTATTTGTCACGATTTGGAAGATAAACGGAATCGACTGATAAATTGAAGGATTTATCCCAGGCATAATAACTTAGCAACACCACTGAGTTAACAGTTGGTAACTCTTCTTCTGGTGTCCGTAGGTTGATGACGGTGCTGACTGGTCCATGGGGTAAGCCGCGAAGCATGTTCGGGGTAGCAATGCCGACAGATACAAAGCCAGCATCTAGGGCGTGTTTCTTAAGATCTTCAGTTAGCGTCATTTTTCAGATTCCTTTTCAGTACTGCCTTACCCATAACAATGATTATAAGTAATTTTTTCACTGCCACCGGATTATTTTAGGCGTTCGAGTCTTCGTAACATTTGCTGGCGATAAGTTTCTAAGGCGGTTTTTCCTGCCTCGGTGAGTTGGATGAGGGTATGGGGAATTTTGTCAACGAATTCTTTTGTTATCGTAACATAGTTGACGGTTTCAAGTTTACTGAGATGCGAGGAGAGGTTGCCTCGCGTTAAGCTGGTTTGACGTAGGATGAAGAGGAAATCCGCGCTTTCGACTTCTTTGAGGACGGTCAATATTTTGAGCCGGGCTGGAGAGTGGATAATCGGATCGAGTTCACCTTGGGCGCTGCGTGAGTTATCGGGAGCGTCAGAGGAGGGCATTGGTTCTATCACCGTCCGTTAGTTCGGTGGGATATCGGTGGATGAATCGGAGGAAAAGTATGGTGCCAGATAGCAGTGCAATGAGGCCCACGATGCTGAGTTGGATGGCAAAGGTGATGAAATAGGTAACATAGATGCTGGGCAAGGATAGAGTGAGCCAGGGGATGATGAGACCAAGGAGGGGCGGTAGTATTGCGAAGAGATAATACCGGTAGATGTGATATTTACGGGCAACGAAAAACGGTCCGATGGAAATGAGGAGACTTAAGGATACCGGAGCGACCCAGGTCATCCAGATGATGAGACCAGGGTAACTAAAGGAGGCGAACAAGACTAGGATTGGGCCAAATAGAAGTGTCAGTATTAGGGCGACTCCAAGGAGGTTGTCGCGCCTTGTGGGGCTTTGAAGTGGCTTGGGTTTGACGTATCCGGCGCGTGGGTACACCCACCGGTGTTTCGCTTTGTCTATGAGTGCCTTATAGAAGATTGGATTGAAGATGACTATAACAAAAACTACGAAAAATGCGGAGTGACTGATAAGGAGAATTAATGTGGCTAGAAGGAGTAGGATGCCCCCCATGAATATGTCGGCGAGACCATCCGCATAGAATACTTGTTGTACTTTGAGGGCGAGTTCGTCTAATTCTGTTGAGGTTAACATTTTATTTCAGCTTGAAATAATTTTAAACTTGTTTGTTCTGCAAACTTGTTTGAAAACACATTAATTTAAAGGTTTGGATTTAGACATACGACCCACCTTTAAGAAAGCCAGTAAATTAACGCAATTTGACAATTTTCAATACTGAGTAAGCGCTTTTTCATTGCATTATCTGTGATTCTATTGGGTTCCGAAGACCGATCTGCATAGTCTTTACCTCGAATGAAAGAGTTTTTGTTCACGGTTTATAGTGGATTTCGTCATTATTACAGATAGCTTTCATTTTTTCGTGATTGTTATCAAAGGTATTGGGTGTGAGTGAAATGGAAAAAGATGAGATTGTGGTGGGGAAAATCCTCAGTCTCTACTCAGATATAATGGATGAGACTCGTGAATTCATTGTTCAGGTTCCTGAGGGGTATGAAGAATCTGTAGAAGAGTATCCTGTTGTCTATTTACTGAACGCAGATTATGAGACTTATTTTGTGAATGGAACTTCAACAATTGGCTATATGGCCGATATGGGGCGCATCCCCCAAATGATTACGGTGGGAATCCCTAAACCAGATCATAGTAAGGACTTTTTCCCATTTAAGGTCGAGAATCGGGCAATGGTGGCGGAGGCGGAGAAATTTCTGGGATTTTTGACCGACGAACTTGCTCCACAAATTGAAAGCAAATATCGAACGCAGCCTTTTCGGGTGTTAATCGGGCAGTCAAATGGCGGACTCTTTACAGTGTACGCCTTGTTAGAAAGGTCAGAGGCGTTTAACGTCTATATTGCGGGTAGTCCGATGTTGGGGTGGGGAACAGAGAAGGTTTGTCAGATGGCTCAGAAATCCTTTAAGGAGCAGACTATGAAAGGCAGGTTTCTTTACATGTCTTATGGTGACCAGGATTACACGCATGTCGTTTCAGCGGTTCCAGAGTTTGTTAAGGTTCTTGAAAAGTACGGTCCGGAGGACCTGTTATGGAAGTCGGTGATTCTTGAAGGAGAAGGACATACACCGTTTCCCACGATATATGAGGGTCTCACCTTCGTGTTCCCCAAATGGACGATACCCACTAAACAAGCTGCAGAAGTGGGGCTAGGGGGTATCCAAAAATATTATGCAGATTTATCAGAGAAATATGGATTTTCAATCAACCCTCCGCCCTCAGTTTTGGTTGACACGGCCTATGAGTGGTTTATGAAAGATGATTTAGACCAAGCCCAATTCGTGTTGGACTATACTGTCAAGAATTTTCCACGAGTGATCGATGCACACTATCTTCTGGGGCTTATTCACCAGAAAAATAACAACGATCAGGCAGCGATAAAATGCTTCAAACAGGTACTCAAAGTATACCCAGAGGAACCAAGAGCGCTGAAAAAACTTGAAGAACTTGAAAAAAAGGATTAGTAATGATCTTAACTTGTGTAGAAAAGGTATGCTGGACTATAATTCACCAATGTCCTCGTTCCAGAGCTTGGGATGTTCGTCGATGAACGCCTGCATCATGTCTTTACATTCAGGTAGATCCAAATCAATGACTTCCACACCGTGCGATTCCATGAATTCTGGTGCACCAGTAAACGTTTTGGATTCACCGACAACGACCCGGGCGATCTTGAATTGCACAACTGCCCCTGCACACAGGTAACAGGGCATTAGTGTTGAGTATAATGTGGTGCCGGCATAGTTGCCAACGCGCCCAGCGTTTTGAAGGCAATCAATTTCTGCATGCAGAATGGGATTATTTTGTTGTACTCGTTGATTATGTCCGTACCCAACGATAGTTCCATCTTTTACCAAAACGGAACCAATAGGGATACCACCCTCTTTGCGACTTTTTTTCGCTTGTTTAATGGCGGCTTGCATGAATGGGTCCATCGTTCGAATCACCATCGCATTGAGTGAGTATATTTTTCGAAAGGGATTAAGATGATGACTGAAGTCGTTTCTTATTATTTGCGTTTTCTTCGGCTAGACGTTCAAAGATATCAGCTGCTTCGCTCAAGAAGCTAATTTTTTCAGCAGCGTCAATGTAGAATTGTTGAATCTGATTTTCCATTGTAAGTGCGAGCTGGATTAGTTGGTCGTCAGGACACCCTGGAGGGCATTCTGTTTGGGGGCGATATTTTTGACTGCTTAATCCCGTTATGGGTTCTAGAATCATTTCAGTAGTATTTTCTCGGCGTACTCGCATCAGGGTCTGTATGCGTCGTTGACCTTGGATGATGCGAGATTCAAAAATGCTTTTCAACTCTTGGTTTTGGGTGATGGTTGTTGCTGTTTCATAGTATGCTGTACCCATGGCTTCAAGTTCCATGGCGAATTTGAGAACTACTCCAAATGTTCCTAGTGACATGAACTCACCAAGTTAGAACCAGCGTGTAATGACAACTTTGTTTTCGGTAAAGAAGTTGACGGCATCGCGTCCTTGCCCGTGTAAATCACCAAAAAAGGAATTCTTCATGCCGGAGAACGGAAATGTAGCAATGGGAGCAACAATCCCAATGTTAATGCCAATGTTTCCCGCTTTGACACGATACTGATATTCTCGCGCGGTTTTCCCATTAGTAGTGAAAATCGATGACGCGTTTCCGAATGGATTAGCATGGATGATGTCGATTGCCTCATCTAGATTCGTGACGTGAATAATGGACATGACAGGACCGAATATCTCTTCCCGAGCAATGGTCATTTGGGGTTGAACTCGATCGAAGACCGTAGGACCGACAAAATAGCCATTGGAGTAATTGGGAACCGTGATATTACGTCCATCAACGAGCAATTCGGCGCCTTCTTGAATTCCCTTTTCGATATAGCTGAGGGTTTTTTCCATCCCCGCTTTGGAAGCCAGGGGTCCCATTTGGATTCCTTCTTCGAGGCCGTTTCCGACTTTAATCTCTTTGACCGCTTTAATGATTGCCTTCTTTAAGGGTTCAAAGACTTTTCCAACTGCTAATAGTACAGCTCCGCTCAGGCAACGTTGGCCTGTGCAACCAAAGAATGAGGTCATTAAAGCTGGAACCGTACGGTCTAAGTCCGCATCTGGCATGACCGTTAGGAAGTTTTTCGCACCTGCTTGAACTTGCGCTCGTTTGCCGTGCTCTCCACATTTTGCATACAAAAGTTTTCCAACAGGAGTTGAACCTACAAAGGACATTCCCACCGTGTCGGGGCTTTCAATAAGTGCATTGACAGCTTCTGGTCCACCATGCACCATGTTAAGGACGCCCTTTGGAAACCCCAGTTCATGTATGAGTTCGAATTGACGAACTTGACTTAATGGGACTTGTTCAGAGGGTTTGACAATATAGGTATTTCCACAAGCTATTGCATATGGCCAAAACCATGATGGGACCATGCCAGGGAAGTTGAACGGAGTGACACAAAAGAAGACGCCGAGAGGCTGTTTAATAACCATTTCATCAATGCCAGCAGCGATATCTTCCTTATTATAACCCATTTGTAAACTGGGAATACTCGCTGCACATTCAACATTTTCAATTGTGCGTCGATATTCCCCGCGTGCTTCATCCAGACATTTCCCTTGTTCCATCGTCAGCACCTTCGAGAGTGCCTCAAAATGGGTTTCTAATGCATCTCGAAACCTGAAAAGGTGACGAATTCTAGTTTGGGCTGGTGTGGAGCGCCAACGCCAAAAGGCGGCTTTAGCTGCTTGAATGGCTTGATCAGCCTCTTCCTTAGTACTTAGTGGAGTTTTAGCAATAATTTCGCCTGTAGACGGATTAATGACGTCGCGGAATTTTTTGGTCTTGGATTCCACCCATTTACCATTAATATAGTTCTTCACAACTTCCACAGTCAATAAAAACACCTCAAGTTGGGAGAAAATTATCAAATGCTAGACCGCTATTTGATTCTTCCGAGAGACCCAAAAAAGTTCCAACTACTCTTTTTTTCTGAATTCGACCGCATTTTCACCACAAACAACGGCGCATAACCCACAGCCATCACACTTTTCGGGATTCACAACAAGTTTGTTACCTTCCATTCGAATAGCCTGGTATCCTGCATCAGCACATGCAATCCTACACTCTTTTCCAAGTATACATTTTTCAGGAATAATGTAAGCAATAACGGGAGGCAATTTTGGCAGGGCTGTCCAAGATGTAATCTTGGGCAAAGCCTTCCCAATCATATTCTCAATTTTTTCGTAACCTTTCCGTTTCATGAAATCGACTAGATTCTTTGTGAGATTACGAATAATCCCAAAACCATACCACATTACCGCTGTACAAATTTGAAGTGTGGTCGCACCTACCATCAGGTATTCGACCGCATTATTCCAGTTTTCGATTCCGCCTATCCCTGAAATCGGAACCGTTGGGATGGCTTTAGCGATCTGTGACACAAATCGTAGACCTAAAGGGCGAATCGCGGGTCCGCAGTATCCACCATAAGTGCTTTGGGGCTCAGAAAGATCTTGATTATAGGCAAAAGGATAGGGAGTTGCAGTTTCAATATCAACACCAATGAGTGATTCAACTGTATTAATTGCTGATAGGGCGTCTGCGCCACCTTTCACGGCAGCCTGTGCGATAGGAACGATATCGGTAACATTTGGTGTTAATTTGACAAGAATGGGGAGCTTTGTGCCTTTTTTAGCGGCGCGTGTTACGCGCTCCACCAACTCTGGGTTTTGGCCAATAAATGCACCCATGTGTTTCTCAGGGGAGCCATGGGGACAAGACACGTTTAGTTCAAGAGCATCAACACCAGTTTCTGACATGGTATTCGCTAAAGTGGTCCACCCCTCTGGTTCTGGACCTGACATAATACTGGCGATGACAATAAAATCAGAAGGAGCCTCTTGTTTAATTTTTGGAATCCAAGAATCAGTCCATGTCTCTAATGGGTGACGTGATAGCAATTCGATATTATTCATGCCTACGAGCTTTCCGTTCTGTCGTAACACTCCTAAGCGTGTACGAGGATCGACAGTAGGTTCTTCGGTTACTGTTTTGAGAACCACACCACCCCACCCGAGTTTAGCTGCACGAATTACTCGCCGTGCATCGAGGCTAGGGGGTGCTGAAGACAACATGAATGGATTCTTAAACGGGAGATTGACAAAATCAACTGCTAGAGGATTTTTAGCCATAAAAAATTACATCTCCTTTTCATTTTAAATGATAGGTCACCAGATAAAGCCTTTAGGCAAC
>JABXGY010000386.1 GCA_016550395.1 archaeon
AGGTTGATTGGCCATGGTGCAGGTAGGCTCTCTCCATCATATCTCCAAGCAAAGAGCTTTTCGTTCGCACCACCAGCATAGATAATCTCTAATGTTCCATCTCCATCAAGATCAGCTATCGCTGGGGTTGAAAAGGATTCTTCTTCGAAAACCTTTGGCCACCCCCCCTCATCTACAAGTGTTCCATCGTGGTGCCACGCATAAATTTCATTTCCATATCCTACTACAATTTCCATATCTCCATCTGCGTCTATATCCCCAACCTTGCTGCAACTCCAGTTTCCATCCGTAACATAGGGAAAGCCCTTTGGCCAACCTGTTTGAAAAGCTGGATTTGTCTGAATATGGAGAATTTTCTCAGGATCATCGCTTTCATTCCCCGACGAATCCACTGCTTTCACCCTGTACCAATATTCCGTTTCTGGCAACAAAGGAAAATCACTATAGACTGAAAAATCTACACATGGCATCTCGTTTATTCTTGCAAAATGGCCGCTTCCCGAAGGATTTCGATAGATGTTGTAACCCAGAATGTCTGGGTCCTTCTGAACATACCTGTAATCCCAAAAAATATCCACGAACTGCCGTCCAAGAAGGTCTGGCCATGCTGTATCAGGAGCGTTTGGCGCAGAAAGGTCAAGTGATTGTGTCCATTCTCTGCCAAATCTGTCAGATAGGGTCAACGTAAAGTTAAATTCTGGCGGGACAGGATCACATCTAAAAACAAAGCAATGGGGGTCCACCCCTAGTTCGCCGCAGGTGACAAACGATAGGCCAGAAATATCTCCAACGAAACAGTAGTCTTTATCCATAATAATGCCGGGAACTCCTGGAGTTAACTTTGCTTCCACCTCATCCGCTCCCCCATTACCATAATTTGCTATTTCCAAAGAATCTATATATACTTCTTCATTAGGATCAAGAACTCCATTTCCGTTAATATCATTTATTGTAATAATATGCCTTGTATGATAAAGAGAATCTGAGACTACTTTCACTATAAAATCATCCTCCCACTCGTTTGAATTAATATCCTTAATTGAGAGGATGAAATTTATTTCATAATTTGGTTCACAATTGGGAAGAACTCTAAACACGTATGGATTAAACGATTGAGAAGTGCCGCCATTAGCGGAAATATCTCCAAATTGCTGCCAATCAACAAGTATCTCAACAGGGGAAGGTATTGGCGGGGGGGGCAAAGAAAGGGTCGCCGTTACCTCTCCAGCATCGGCCGTGCCGTTGTTCTTCAGAATGAGATGCATTTCTATCGTTTCTCCTGGATTCACAACACAATCGCCATTCCCAATACTCTGCCCTACATCATCATCGTCCATAATACTTGTTTCAAAACACACAAAGGGTACTCTCGAGGTTAATATGATTCCTATTTCACCCTCGAATGGAATATAATTGAGCGCAGTTACCGTAACGTCGATTTTCCCCGTCGATTCTGGTCTATAATGGAACATCGCTTCACCATTCTCGTTCGTCAATTCCCGACCATAGGCTTCAATCGCCTTCTTCAAGCAGACAAGTGCGCCCTCAACAGCTGTACCGGTTTCAAAATCCCTGACTGTGATGACTATTGTCTGCATTCCAAGACCCTCAATTTCATCCGGCATATCAACTAAGAAATGATGAGGGCTGTCAGTCCATACAGGCATTGTGGGGTCGCCCAAAAGGTTGGAATTTGCTGCATCATAAGGAGATTGATATGGTAGTCCTAGATTTTGAGTAGAAGAGAATGCTGAACCTATATGATGCACGCTCGTAGCAAAAAGAGCCCTAAGAAATTCATAATATTGAAAATAATCGTCCCAGTAACCTAATGTTGTATTTCCAATGAGAGCAACACCGCCGCCATTTTCTGCATTCACGAAATGCTCTGTTACACAATCATAATTAAATGCGTTCGGCGAACACC
>JABXGY010000387.1 GCA_016550395.1 archaeon
CCATGAGTAATTGCAAGGATAAACATCGGAACTAATATCCTTACGATCAATATTCTTTTTCAGACTCAGTTGATTAAAAAAAAGAAGATGAACGACCAATCGCCGAAGCGTTAGGTCGTTGTTATGCTTCGCTCGGATAGATTACGGCGCCAATCAGAACAAGTAGACCGGGAAGACCGCCAGCTAAGAATAATCCGAGTATGCTTGTAACTAGTAATCCTGTCTTGTGACCAGGGATATCACCTTTCCATCTGAACCAGAGGATTGTAAAGATGATTCCAAAGATACCATAGATCAAATATAATCCTGCGGATAAAATGAAGAATATACCGAATATTAAGAAGAACAGAGGATCGGCCATCCATGGTAATAATGTTACTAGATTCCATCCACCGTAGATGAAGAAGATGATGAAGAAGATAAGCTGTAGCCAGGCACCGATAGTTACTAGGGTCTGTGCTGTTCCTTCGTCTGCCATTTTCTTGTTTTGCCTCCTAAAGATTCTATTGATTCAGCTCTGTCTAGGAGCTATTTTGCTACTTTTTGAGACGACTTAAAGGCTTTTGGTAGATTTTATACGCTATTATCGGCAAACTCCGTATTTCGCAGATAAACTTTGCAACTGCCTAATTTTTTGTAGTTAAGACTTGCAGGTTGGATTAGAGGGTTAATTGGCCTTTCTCGAAACGCTGAATATGTTCAACTAAATCAGGGGGATTCCCTCGTCTCCCACTTATTTGCCAGAGTTTGTCAATCAATAAAGATCTAAGTAAACGTTTGAATTGTTTTAGATTACGGATTTTTCGTTGACGGGTATAACTTCGTAATATGACGTTGCATAATTGGAATTTCTTTTTCGTGAAAAGAGGTGCAGTATCCAAGATAGATGCACACAACTCTATGAGGTCTTCGTTATATGAGCCAATATAACCTTCTTCGAAATCTACTCCCACAACTCGATTCTCCTGTAAAATAAAATTTCTAAGCCTTGCATCTCCCTTAACTAGAACCGAATTTTGATCTATTTGAAAGGCATTTTGGAATTCAACGAGCCAGGTTGCGAGTTGGCGTCCATATTTAGCTTGGGGATTGGCTGTGACTAAGTCGCATAAATTTGGTCCCTCGATATACTCCATGAGAAGAACATTTGAGGTTGTTCCAATTACTCGGGGAACAAGGACTTGTTTAGTGGCAGCTTCTCGAAGAATAGAAGTTTCATGAGCAATTCCGGGCTGATGGTAGAATTTTGCTACGATGATTTGGGGAGAAGGTTGAGAGGGGTAAGATCCCATGATTTTGTAGACTTCATTTCGTCGGCTTTGTAATTTTTCAAAAGCCGTTAAGGTGAAATCCTCATTGATAACCACTTTCAACGCCCCGATAACCATGCGTGGAAGTTGCTGAGAAGACACCAGTTTGGCTCCTTTAATGAATAGCAAGTTTTTTTGTGCATGGGGGGTTAAGAGTCTTCGGACGTTGGAATTAAGAAAAAAAATCCAGTAGTTATATGAGGTAGTTGAGGATTCAATTAATACTGGTTGGTGTGTATGCCGGGTGATGAAGAGAAATTAATTGATGTATTAGTGCCCAAAGCAAAGGTGTGGTTGGAACTTGATGGGGAGTTGATTCTTGGACGGGGAGGCGCCTTGCTGTTGCGGGCGATTGAAGAACATGGGTCTATTAGTCAAGCATTGAAGGCGATTCCTGATGATGTTCTGGGTGAGATGGAAACCCCATCTTATCGTTTTGCGTGGGGGTATCTACGGAAAGTAGAGGACCGCCTGGGGGCACCAATTGTAGAAAAACGCCGGGGGCATCGTGAAGGACCAGGAGGGACTGCACTGACGAGGTTGGGTCGGGAATTACTAAAAAAGTATGAGGTTTATGAAGAAAAGTTACACCAGATATTGTCTGAGTAATCCATAGTAGATGAAATTATATACAACCGGAGTTTGATAATCCTTATAGGGGTACCTTTCCTTATTAAGAGTAGATTTCCCTTTGGCGATATGGAGGTTGAGAAGTGAGTTCACGAGTACCTGATGAAGAAAGACGTTTCTCGGCTGTTTACAAGATCGTGACTTTAGGAGAAGCGGCTGTGGGCAAAACCAGTCTTGTGAATAAGTATGTTACTGGTAAATTCCAACGAGATTACCATCGAACGTTAGGAATTGACATCAGTACATATGATGCCCAAATTGATGACCACTTGTTTAAACTCCTCATTTGGGATTTAGCCGGTCAGGACATTTTTCGCGATTTGCGCACCCGGTATTGTCAAGGGGCTTCAGGCGGAATACTTGTTTTTGACCTGACGCGTCCTCAGACCATAGAAACAATTCCAAAATGGGTCGAAGCGTTCCGTGAAGCCGTAGGACCGGATCCACTTCTCATTTTATTAGGGAATAAAGCCGATTTGGACAAGCAACGAAAAATCTCCCCGGCACAGGGTGATACAGCAGCTAAAGAGCTGGGACTATTTCAATACAAAGAAACGTCTGCGAAGACCGGACAAGAAGTGACCACCGCTTTTAACACTCTGGCAAAAATGATGTATAGGCATCATACCAGTCGACGCGGTCCTCCATAGTTTTGTTCTTTTTAAGCTTTTAATTTGCGAGGGAACCAGAAAATCTTTGAAGCGATTCGATAGAACCCAAAGTTTATCTCTGGGATTTTAAGAGGTTTCATAGTACCCAGTCAGCCAATTACTAAAGCTGAAAGGCGGAATTGATGGTTTACGGAGAAGTTGGGCTAAAGAGGTTACTCTCATGAATTTATGTTCCTATAAAAACAACCAGATATTTTCAACAATACTGTTAATTCTAACCTTTTCCTTGCTTTTTTCCACATCCTTTGGATTTACAATGAGCAACTCATTATCAGAAGGACAAAGAACCAATACCATTGCTTCACCTACTGTAGCTCGTTATGGGTTTGATGGTCCCTCTCCTCGTGATGTACAATATACGCCAATGGATGCGGTTGGCACGTTTAACCTGATTGTGATTTTAGTTGAATTCACTGATAAGACACATTACTACAGTTCGGCAGAGGTAGAGACCAATGCCCTTACAGCGCTGAATGATTATTATAAC
>JABXGY010000388.1 GCA_016550395.1 archaeon
CAGTTCATGAGTGGTACCGATTGCGTAATCCTTGTATTTGATTTAACCAGACCAAGTAGTTTGGATAATATTTCTTCTTGGGTAAATGAAGTTTATGCAACGACTCCCAATATTCCACTCGTTTTAGTTGGTAATAAAGCGGATTTAGTTAATGAGCGACAAGTGGATCCAGAGGCTGTGAAACGAATAATTAATGAATTTCGAATGCTCTTCTACATCGAAACTTCGGCTAAAACCGGCTCAAACGTAATCCAGCTCTTCAATGATATTGCTCAGAAATTGTTAGTAGATATTTCACCGGATTAAATTCCTTTTTATACAGGAACACCGAAGACGATTCACCTTTCCGAGTGCCAATTTGAGGTGGCAATAATCGTAAATCCATTTACTGCTTTGGGAGTCCCTGACTGGATCTGGGACACATTTGCTCTACTCTTAACGATCCTTTTTACCGTCATACTAATTCGAATTATCCGTATGCTCCACAAACGTGAAATCGTACCAGATTACATGACCAGTAAGCTCTTCATGATGTTTTTTGCCCCCGTCTTTGTAATCTGCTGGTTACTTTTTTCAGGAGGATTTTATAGCCGTTATATGGTTGCGGCGCTTCCAGGTCTGTTTCTCTTTGTATATATCCTAGTTGCCACTGATTCGATTAAAGGTGAGGAATTCAAACAAACCATATCCCCTGATGGTACATCCAGGGGACTGATGAAAGCACCTCTCTTCTATACACTCTTAATGGGATTTGCTGCACTCTATCTTTGGTATGTTCCACTCGATTCAATAGCTGCCCCCATTTACAGTTTGTTCATCCCCACAGCTCTTCTCATCTTTGGTCCATTAGCTGGTGGTTCAAACTTTTCCAACCTTATCAATTACCGATATGGTAAACACAAGTTCAAAGTGTTCACAGAGAAAAGTATAGAAGGAAGTCTTGCCATGTATCTTTGCAGCCTCCTCTTTACCTTTGGATTGCTCGGAATCTATTGGCTTTTACTTGGACAAGTCTTCAACTCGTTTAACATCATTACACTCGTTGTTCCAGTTTTCATTATTTCAGGAATTAGTACTGTTGT
This sequence comes from archaeon, assembly GCA_016550395.1. Lineage (GTDB taxonomy): Archaea > Asgardarchaeota > Hermodarchaeia > Hermodarchaeales > Hermodarchaeaceae > Hermodarchaeum. The sequence continues at coordinate 1,083 of JABXGY010000388.1, forward strand.
CGAACTGTTAAGTCCACAAAATTATGAAATTATTTGGATTCCTGTCGTCGCTTTCTTCACGATTTTCATCATTCATTTGATAGGGTTTTATCCATTCTTTGTGGTGTTTCCATTTAGAATTCCCTTTGTCCCATAACCCCTCGAAGCCTACTCTATCTTTTCTACCCACTGAAATGTGAATTTAACATATGATAAGAATCCTTAATTGTTAACTTGAGTAACTAGCTTTTTATAACAAAGAACCCCACTCAGAATATCTTGATACTTTCATTCAAGAAAGGTGACCACTATGGTAAACCCCCTCATAGGATTCAACGTACCCAACTGGGCCTGGGATATTATAGCCCTCATCTTGACTTTCCTATTTATCCTTATCTTGATTCGAATCAACGACATGCTACGCAAACGCGAAATCATTCCCATATTCATATCACGCAAGGTCATTCATATCTTTGCTGGACCAATTTTCCTTGTGTGCTGGTTACTGTTTGCCAGCGACGCTCTTAGTCGGTACTTTGCAGCGGTAGTACCCGCTCTCTTTGTCTTTCTATTTCTCGCAATCGGTCTTGGTTTAATTCAAAATGAAGAATTCGTCCGGACAATGTCTCGAGAAGGAAAAGCCCGTGAATTGCTAAAAGGCACACTTTTCTATGCACTAGTCATGGTAATATCATCGATATTTCTTTGGTATGCCCCAGTAGATTTCACCTATAATCCTAACTTCGCGATTTTCATTCCAACTGCCTTTCTAATCTTTGGTCCTCTAGCAGGAGGTGACGGTTTTGCAGATCTTATTGGTCGACGTTATGGTAAGCACAAATTCAAAATATTCGCTGAAAAAAGCGTTGAAGGCAGTCTAGCAATGTTCTTCTTCAGTGTCATCTTTACCTTTGGATTACTCGGAATCTATTGGCTTATTATCGACCCGATTTACGCATCAATCAGCATTCTAGCCTTGATTGGACCGGTTTTCATCGTTTCCGCAGTCACTACAATCGTCGAAATTTTTAGCCCACGACATTCTGATAACATCTTGATTCCACTAGCAGCGATAATCACAATCTTTGCACTCTCCTGGTTTGGTTTGTACCCCTATTACATCTGGCATCTCTTTCCATTACCCTAATCCCTCCTTAGAAGCCCTTTTCAAGGCTTATCCCTATACCTACACCCATTGTCCCCTAAGGCCCTCAATAGAGTGTTTAAAAAGACACGATGAAGGAGTTGAAAAACCATGGTAACTGAATTGACCATTATCAAACTTGGTGGTGCACTCATCACCGATAAAAACAAACCCTATACATTACGTAAAGATGTCCTCAAACAAGTAACACAAGAAATTTCTGAAGTTTTAGGTCCTTGCATTATTGTCCATGGCGTAGGTAGTTTTGGTCATGTGCCCGTTATCAAACGTAAACTCTATGCAGGATTTCAAGATGCTAAACAATTACCAGATTTATCTCAAACCATGGTTGAGGTCTTTGACCTCAGAATAGCAGTAACGAAGGCTTTACAAGAAGCAGGATTAGCACCAGTGGTGTTCTTACCTAGCAACATTTTCTTTATGTCTGATGGTGAAATCAGTGGGCACTTCAGTGGTGGACTTAGACAATATCTGAATCTGGGCATGACACTGTTATTAGGAGGCGACATGTGCGCTGATGACCAACGCGGTTTTAGTGTCTGTTCAGGTGATAAAGTGATTCATCTTCTAGCTCAACTGTTAAATCCCAAACACGTAATTTTTGCCACTGATGTCGCAGGGATTTATACAGCTGATCCTAAACTGGATTCTAAGGCGAAACTAATACCACACATTACATTATGCCGCATTCATGAGGTTGAAAAATTAGCTGAGGAATCTGTATCCCCAGATATTACGAAAGGGATGCGGGGTAAAATAGAGGAAATCAAAGGGTTTAAACCTATTTTGGATGCAGGCGCTAAAGTAGCAATAATTGGTATGATGAAACCAGGGATTTTACGTCGATATATTCAAGGTGATACAACGGTTCCTTGTACTCGCATCACACTTTAAATCTTAGGTGGTTCAGGTTCGATTTCTTCAGCAGCGGCATCGGGTTCATCCTTCACTTTGGGGACAGGATAGCTGAATCCTTTTTTCGTAAGATATGCTCCTAGTAATGCAACTAATGAAATCAAGGCAAAAGTCAGGGGGAAACGGTATATAGTTAAGAGAAAACTGAAAATAATCATTAGGGGCATTGCAATTAACATTGCAAGGGTTGGACGAAAGGAATAGAGGCTATTTCGAATATGACTGGGAACTACATCGATTAACACGCGTTGATTTAGAATCTGTGCGAGGGCAGCAAATACATCGCTTACAAGGAAGATGATAAAAATGAATACAATAGGAATGATCGATGTAATGGGAAAAATGAGGAAGATTGCCGTAAAATGCGGTATTGGATAAAGGCCAATCCAAGGGATAGGAATAAAGAGAAGGGGAGTGCTTGCGTCAGGGGGAGGGAAGAAGAGCGTGGTGAAGGCAAGAAGAAGGTAGAAGGTGAATCCACAGAATTGAAGAAGGCGAAATCGAGGAACCCATTTTATTGGATCAAATCGTTTTGATAATACACCACTTCGTTCTTGTATCACAGCTTCTGGGATAAAGATAATTGTCCTGAAGAAGGAAACCATCACATCGGTAAGAAGATAGGAGAAATAGAGTGGGAAAAGAATGATGTTCCACCACAGTGCTCCGGTAGCCCAGATGAGAACTTCGCCAAAAATAATGAAACCGATAAACCGTGACGAGAAAGTAAATTTCACGCCATCCTTGAGGATGTTTCCATAATCTCGAAGTGAAGGACGTTCTTGATTAACCTTACGGACTCCAGGGAGATCCTTTACAATAATCAATACGAGAAACGCTAAAACAAAACTAATTATCGCTTGCACCCAAAATACCCATTCACGTCCATATACTAATGCAAGGAAACTGCCCGGAATGAGTACAGAAACTGATGCAATTTGCCACAACATCCCTAATTTTCCGGAGAAGACGCCATATTGCTTACGATCCTTGTCCTGTGGCATTGCAACGCGATAGTTATTATCGAACCACGCTTGGAATGCTCCACTTTCCTGAGATGCCCCCAAGCCGAATAGAATATAGATAATCAGGAAATGTGTGAATGGAGTTGTGGTGGTAACCATAGATGTCAGCCAAAAAGCAATGCCATAACACACCATTGCTGATGCAATGATCCACCGATGACCAATCCAATCACCCAGAGCGGCTGTTGGATAATCTAGTGCAGTTTGTATTGCCATTTGGACAACAACAAGTATTCCCACTAACGCGATGCCTGCTAGATAATCACCATCACCAAGACTCTCAGCAATAAAGATCATATAAAATGTGGTCGAGATTTGGAACGACATTGCGAAGGCCGGTAGTAAAATTGCTATGATCTTGGCTAATCGGAATCCTTCTGGAGTGGCATCTTTTAATCCAAAGAACCGAGCAAGAATACTCATTATTGAAACTCCAAACCGAGAACGGTAATAATAGGGGCAACCAGAAGTTCTTCTCCCTTATCAATAAATTCATAATTCACAATTTTACTCCTCTGTTACAAACCGGAGATTATTTTAAGATACTTCAAATCGTTCAGAGAAATCAATACTCATATCAATAAATAATAATCTTGAACGCCTATTACACTTGACAATATTGATTTTAAACCAAGAAGCAGTACTATAGACGAAGAACATTTCACATTCATCCAAAATACTCCCAACGAGGGATAGGTTTGACTGTAAACATCATAACCTTCTTTTCATCTGTCACTCCCCAACAACATATCTCAACTATTACCATGAAACTAAGAAATACAAATGCCAACCTATACACCGCGGATTCATTCTTTGAAGACGGCGTGAAACGGGACAAATCCATTCGTGAGCAACACAACTACTTGTTTGTAGGAACTGGGGGAACAGAAAACGCTATCGCCCAATTCATTACAAAGGCGAAGTTACATCCACCAATTCTTCTTCTCAGTTATGAGGGAAGTAATTCTCTTCCCGCGGCTATGGAAATCCGAACCGCTTTACAACAACAGAATATTCCAGCACGAATAATTC
>JABXGY010000389.1 GCA_016550395.1 archaeon
AAGCACGTGAGGTCATGATACTAGCAGGATATAAAGATGCCATCCTCCATCGAACGGGTCACAGCATCGATTCCTTCTCGCATGGCAAAGGAGCTAACTTGGATAGTTATGAAATGCCAGAATCCCGACTTCTCCTTCCAAATACGATAACATCAGTTGAACCTGGAATTTACCTAAAAGGCGAATTTGGAGTTCGGAGCGAAATTAATGTAATGGTTACAAAATCAGGACATCGTATCACAACCCCTCCACAAGAAAAGTTATTGTGCCTGTAAAGTACTAAAAGAAAGAGAAAATCACCCTAAAGGTGAGTCCGGCGGGATTAGTAACAATGGCGGATAAATTTGTATTACTTCTCGAGTTCTCTTCTGGCATAATCGAACCACTTCCACTATCAGCAGAGACTCTTGCACAAGATAGAATAGTAATTGCAATCGATGAACTCAAAGAACGAGTCTGGCTATGGCAAGGTGCAACTACAAGTCTGGTAGAACGGCGTGCAGCCCAACGAAAAGCAAGGTCCCTAGTAAGTGCAGGATACCAACTTGGACCCTACAGAATTGGGCGTGATGTCACAAACATCGAAATCATTGATGGTGATATCCTTGACGACCCAGAAATCAAAGGATTTCATAATCAACTTCTGCATACACTTAAACAAAATTTCAAGATTACAGATGGTGTGCTAGGTCGATTTAGTGGTACTCCTTCTCCTCCGCCGACACCGGTAGTAACCTCTCCACCCCCTTCACCTGAACCAAGTTCTCTGCTGAAAACTCCAACTCCTTCTACAGAACCTCAACCTGTTCAGGTACAAACCACTTCGAGTGAACCTAAATCTGAAATTATAGCACCCCTCCCAACACGAGAATTACAAGATCTAGGGGTTATTCGAGTTGGAATACTCATTTCTTCTGTGCTTGACTATTTTCCAATGTGTTATGTCAGTACCACACAAATCGATGAGGGAACTCGGTATACCCTTGAAGATCCTGATGGAATCATTTGTCAGTTGGAGGTTAGTCAAGGATCTGTTCATTTCCTAAAGCGATACGATTTCCGAGGAAAACGCAGCGAAATCCTTAGTCGGCTTCGAGACCGATTAGCAGCAGCAAGCCTTTAACGGATACTGAACTTCCTTTATTTCTTTGCAGGAATTGTATTGGAATAAGTGAACACATCAGACCCAGGGTCAACTTAATAAAAGATGACACAAACCTTAGACTGGAACTCGCAGCAAAGTTCAAATCTGACTGTGCGAGGGCAAAATTAGAACTCATCGATCATTATTTACAATTGGTTTGCTTGGATACGCTGTCTGCGCGAACGGAGTCTTGTGGGGTGTGTTACACAAATGACACGACTGGTAATGTTGGAAATTGGTGGCTTAGGCTTTGTCAGGTCAATACGTCCTAGCCCACGAAAACTACGTGGAGATGTATGCATTGTAGTAGTTGATGAATCGAACAAGGCACTATGGTTCTGGATGGGTAGCGGTGTTCAGTATGATAAACGCCGAACTGCTAAAGCAAAAGCAGAACAAATCAGCCAAGAAGGACAACGAATTGGGGATGAGCTAATCGGACGCGGGTTTTCATTAATAGAAGTTGATCAAGATGGTCTGGAAAACCCAACAACAGCTAATAACTATAACAACCTAATCGCATTATTAGATGCACCAATGGAAATTACTAATATTCCCAGTCCAAAAGGGACTCTCATTATTGGTCAATTACAGGGAAGTGTTCCACAAACAAGTCCAGTATCGCCTGCAACCCCTGTTGCATCTGCCCCCTCACCGACTGGTGCACCCGCACAACCTGTTGTACAAGCACCGAGTAAAAGACCAACAAAACTTGACATGGAAGCAGCCTTAATGGCTGTGCTTCGTGTTCACCAAGAAGTTCACATCGAATACTGGGGCAAAGGGGAAACAGAGGAAATCATCATCGAAGGTGTTGATGGCTTAACACACAAAATGAAACGTAGCAAAGGCAAACTTACCTTCAAATGGGACCCTAAAACTCCTAAGGAACTCAAAGATCTCGTAGCTCTTGAATTAAAACGCACCGCAGGATAACCCACTGAAAAGTAAAGATGGGCGAGGATGGATTTCATTCTTTACACGCTAGCCTTAGTCATTTCCTACGCCTTTATAGGCGGAGGTGTCAAACTTCTTGATCATCTTACGGACCAACCATCACAACACCAGGTAAGCTCTTTTTTCTTATGGGTGCTAACTAGTAGCCTTGCTCTTGTTGTAGTTGTTTGGACTCTCATTGATGCTTATACTGCAATTCTCGCATTAGCTTTGGTATTTGGGTTAATTGGGGC
>JABXGY010000390.1 GCA_016550395.1 archaeon
AAACAACTCGAATTCATCAGAAAAAATGGATATGTGGAGTTTCTAAAAAGAGCAAATAAATGGAAAGGACCGCGTGGAAAGTTGGAAATCACACAGATAGAGTAAATCTGTTGCTTTGGACAGAAAGGTTTGTGTTAGGTTAAGTTTTAATCCCCAACCCAATGGAAGGAACAGAGGAGAGAAACAGAGGAATGAGATTAAAGATGCAAATAATAAAGAGAAATCATATAAAGCAAACAATGTTAAAACAAGAAAACCATGTCACGTATTGAAACTGAGGGATTAACCAAATATTATGAGTCCCTTGTTGCAGTTGACCACCTCACCTTCAAAGTTAAAGAGGGAGAAGTCTTCGGTCTCCTAGGTCCCAATGGAGCAGGCAAAACAACAACCATCCGCATATTAGCCTGTCTCATATCGCCTTCTGAAGGCTCAGCAAAAGTTTCAGGATACAAGATCGATAAAAATCCGCTCGCAGTTAGACAGACTGTGGGAATCCTAACCGAGAACCCCAGCCTATACGAGAGGCTGACAGCTCAGGAAAACATGGACTTTTTCGCAGAAGCCTACAACCTCACAGAACCTCAAGAAAAAGCCAAAAGAATCCGGGAGCTACTTGAATTTTTTGATCTTTGGGAGCGCAGAAACGACAAAGTGGCTACCTTCTCCAAAGGCATGAAACAGAAACTTGCTATCGCAAGAGCTCTAGTGCATAACCCACCGATCCTATTCTTAGACGAGCCAACTGCGGGATTAGACCCAGAATCCGCGAAGGAGGTCAGAGACTTGATGAAAATGCTCAGTCGACGCGAAAAACACACCATCCTACTCTGTACACACCATCTAGAGGATGCTGAAAGGTTATGCAGCAGGGTGATGATAATCAACAAAGGAAAGAGTGTTGTAGTGGGAACTCCTGATGAGCTTCGGAACAGGATAGCGCGGAAACCCTCAGTGCAAATTGACTTGAAAAAAGTTGATCCAAAGATTATTGAAGCTGCAAGAAGAGTTAGTCACGTGGAGCAAGTTGATGTTGATGAATCCTCTTCCAGCATTAGAATAGTGTTGGATGATGCCAGTGAAGGCACACCGGCTGTGGTTAAAAGTATAGTTGATGCTGGTGGTTTGGTTATCGGTGTTTACGTTCATCGTCCATCACTCGAGGAAGCGTACTTGAAACTGATCAAGGAGGAACAACATTGAGAATCGAGAAAGCGGTGCTTGTTTTCAAGAAGGATTGGGTTGAGGTCCGGAGGAACTGGCAAGTTATTTTGCCTATACTTGTGGTGCCACTTATGATCTCTGTGTTTCTTCCAGTTGTCCTCACTTTGATTCCCAGCTTAGCCCCTGAGCAGGAAGTCTCCTTGGATGGGTTTCAAGAGTTGATGCAGAACTTGCCAAGTAATATTCAGGAGCGGCTTGCGGGGATGACTGTGTCCCAAGTGATGATCTATGTGATGGCGGTTTATTTCTTCGCTCCGTTCTTTCTTCTTATTCCTTTGATGGCGTCAAGTGTGATCGCTTCAGACAGTTTTGCTGGGGAGAAGGAAAGGAAAACCATAGAGGCTCTGTTGGCTACTCCAATATCGGATGGTGAACTCTTTTTTGGAAAAATGCTAGTTTCGTTTATCCCATCCATGATCGTGACTGTTGTATCTTTTGCAGTTTATACGATAGTTTTCGACGTGATGGCCTATGACCTCTTTAATGGCATGTTGATACTTCCTACAATTGATTGGGTTTTGCTGATTTTTGGTCTGGCTCCAACCGTAGCTCTTGCAAGTATCGGCTTGACGGTTATGATTTCGGGTAAAGTAAAAGGGTTCAGGGAGGCTCAACAGATAAGCGTAGTTCTGATTATCCCAATATTGGCGATGGTATTCGGGC
>JABXGY010000391.1 GCA_016550395.1 archaeon
AAAGCAATCCGTGTGGCTGCTGCCTGTTTGTTGTTAGCTCAAAATCCGGTTCTGTCGGTGAATGGGAATGTTGCCGCACTTGTTCCGAAGGAGTTAGTAAAACTAGCTAAGATTTCAGGTGCAAAATTGGAAATTAACTTGTATCACCGATCTAAAAAACGAGAAGATGCTATTGTCAAGGTGCTCCGTAGTGCAGGTGCTAAGGAAATCTATGGAACAAATATGAAGTTTCATGAGACGATTCCTGAAATATACAGTAATCGAAGGGTGGTTGACCATCGGGGATTGTTTATTGCTGATTCCGTTTTTGTTCCCCTCGAGGATGGTGACCGAACAGAAGGTTTAGTAAAACTTGGTAAGCAAGTGATTACCGTTGATTTGAATCCATTATCACGCACAGCGCAAATGGCAACAATTACAATTGTAGATAACGTTGTGCGCGCATTACCATTGATGATTGAGTTTTGTAAAGAGTTGCGAAATGAAGCTGAGGAGAGCCTTCGAACAATTACTAATAACTTTGATAATCGAGAAAATCTCTCTGAAGCTATTCAATTGATAAATGAACGACTAACAACCTTGGCAAACACTAAGACCATTCAAACAACGGGGGAATAATTCCATGACATTCAATAAGATAATTATCCTTGGTGCCGGAGCAATTGGATCCGCTTATGGAGCCCTTCTATCACGTGTCAAGCACGTGACACTGGTGGGACGAGAAGCTCACATGAATGCAATAGCAAAAAACGGCCTAACGATACTCGGTGATGGAGCTGGTACTTATACTAACAACATCGAAACAGCAACCGAGATAACGGAAATCCCAGCTGAAACACTTCTTATTATCTGCGTGAAGGCCAATGATTTACATGATTCGCTTTGCGCAATCCAACCATTGATTCGGGATGATACTGTACTGTTATTGTTACAGAACGGATTAGGAATCAAAGAAATTGCTCGGAAAGCAGTCAAGGGACGGGGAACAATTGTTCGTGGAATAGTAGGTATGGGATCTGAGGTCCTTGACTCTGGTCGCATCATTGTTTCATTGAATTTTACTTTTTTCGATTCAGATGAAGCTTCCAAACAGATTATTCAAGTCTTTCAATCAAGTGGATTAGATGTAGCAATCTCAGATTCCTTCTTAGTTGATCTATGGCGAAAGGTAGCAATTAATTGTGTTACGAATTCATTAAGTGCCATTTTGGGAGTTTATACCTACCAGCTACTTTCTCCACATTTAGCAGAGCTCCGATACAACATCGTTAATGAGTGTAAAACCGTGGGAGCCGCAGAAGGAGTGGAGTTGGATTTCAGTGTACTTGAGACAATGGAGCAAGCTCTGCCCAAGTATAAGAATCGAACTTCGATGCTCCAAGATATTCACCGTGGAAGAAGAACAGAGATTGAGTTTCTAAACGGGAAAATTGTGGAACTAGGAAAAAGGCACAATATTCCTACCCCTGTGAATGAGTGTTTAACTCAGTTAGTCCGGTTCAAGGAGAGTGTTCAGGAATGAACGTTGAAGAAATTCGTGCTTTGAAAGAAAAACGAAAGATCACTATGCTCACTGCTTACGATTTTCAGATAGCGAGAATCCTTGACGAAATTGAAGTTGACATGATTTTAGTAGGAGATAGTTTGGGAATGGTATTCCAAGGTAATCCTGATACAAAAAAAGTCACAATGACTGCAATGCTATATCATACACGTGCAGTAGCTAAGGGAGTAAAAAATACCCTAATTGTCTCTGATATGCCGATTCATAGTTATGATACCCCTGAAGAAGCATTATCAAATGCTAAAGAGTTACTTGACGCGGGAGCTCATGCAGTAAAAATTGAAGGAAACCAGCCTACAGTAGTCGAAGTACTCATGAAAAATAATATCCCTGTTATGGGACATGTTGGCTTATTGCCACAAACGGCGGAAAAATATCGCGTACAAGGAAAAACTCCCCAAGAAGCGGACCAGATATGGCGAGATGCATTACAGCTAGATAAACTCGGCGTTTTTTCGATAGTTCTTGAATGTATTCCGAAGTGGCTAGCGCGGAAAATTACTCATGATGTTAAAGCACCGACTATTGGTATTGGCGCAGGAAAACACTGTGATGGACAAGTATTGGTGATCACTGAACTACTTGGATTAGTTGGAAAAGAGCCCTTGCCAAAATTTGTAAAAAAATATGCGAATTTACACGAAATAATTAGTAAAGCTGTTACCGAGTTCGTAAATGAAGTACGAATTGGCAAGTACCCCGAAAAATGTCATACGTACCATTAAGAAGGAGAAATGAAACAAAACTAGATGTGGTGATAATGAAAAGCAACAAACATCCCTCAAGGGACATTGTTGAGTCCTTGGGAACTGAACTTCGTGAAAAAAAAATAGTTTTAGGAATTACTGGAAGTGTCGCTGCGGTTCAGAGTCCTGAGATAGCACGCCTGTTGATGCGACACGGGGCAGAGGTTGTGGTTGTATTTTCTGAGGCGGCTCATCTCATTATCCATCCATATCTCATGGAATGGGCGACAGGTAATCCGGTGGTTACTGAATTAACGGGTAAGATCGAACATGTCGCTCTGGCTGGTGATCATTCAGAAAAAGCGGATTTGATTCTGGTTGCACCTGCAACGGCTAATACGATATCCAAGATAGCGATGGGTATTGATGATACTCCTGTAACATCAACGGTTACTACTGCATTTGGGGCAGGAATTCCAATAATGATTGTTCCTGCAATGCATGCGTCCATGTATAAACACCCAATTCTTCAAGAGAACATCGAAAAGCTAGAGGGATTAGGAGTTATATTTGTTGGTCCACGCATAGAGGAAGACAAAGCAAAGATTGCTACACCAACTGAAGTGGTTTCCACCATTATCAAAAAACTTGGAACGAAACATGATTTCACACACAAACGAATTTTAATCACTGCAGGACCAACGGTCGAATATATTGATCCTGTACGGATTGTAACAAGTAAAAGTTCAGGACGAATGGGGATAGAATTAGTGAGAGCATCTTATGAACGAGGCGCTGATGTTACCCTTGTTTATGGCCGTGGATCACTTTCTCCACCAAAAGGGGTGAAGGTTATACATGTTGATACGACTCAAGAGATGTATGACGCCGTCGCATCTGAGCTAAAAGCTGAATCTTTTGATGTAGTAATTGCTGCTGCAGCAGTTGCGGATTGGACGCCTAAAAAACCACGGAAAATAAAAGTGCCTACAGAAAAAGCTGCCACGCTTTCAGTAACATTCCAACCAACTCCAAAAATTGTTGACGCAATAAAAAAATGGCAAAAAACAACCTATCTTGTACTTTTCAAAGCTGAACACTCTGTTTCAAACGAAGAATTGATTGCCAGAGCACACCGACGATTAAAAAAAGCAAAAGCGGATTTGATAGTGGCTAATGATGTGGGTCGACCAGGAGTCGGATTTGGTACAGAGACCAATGAGCTATTCGTAATTGATTCAGAGAAAAAAGCAGTTCATATTCCAAAGACCCTTAAAATGAAAGCCTCACACAAAATTTTAGATATTATTAGGAAACGAATAGCTAAGAGATGAAAATTTAGTCGTCTAAGGGTTTTTCTAGAGCAGCCCACAAAGCATCTTCACTAGTGTGCTGAAGTCGAGTCTCTGAGCCATCTGGTTCTACAATATTCCGTATTGAAGCATCCTTTACTAGGTGTCCAATAATTGAAACAGAAATTCCAGCTTGTTCGAGAGTCTGAATGAGCTCTTTTACCTTATTGGATTTAACAGCCATAATCATTGCTCCGCTAGCAATCAAATTGAGAGGATTGATATCAAATATTTGACAAATTTGCTGCGTTTCCTCATGAATAACTAACCCTTTACGTTGAACAACAAAACCAACTCCAGAGGCATCAGCGATTTCATGAAGCCCGTTAGCGACTCCACCTTCAGTAGGGTCATGCATAGCCGTTACCGCCTTCAGCGCCATGGCTTTCAAAGCTTCGGGAACAACACTTAATCTGTCAATAAACTGCTGTGCACGATCTACTATACTCCTTCCAAGTTTAACACGAAGCTGAGCAGCGCGTTCTGCAGCCAGAATCGCGGTTCCTTCTATTCCCACACCCTTGGTAAGTATGAGGATATTTCCTGGTTGAGCTGCTGTTGAAGTCACATACCCTCCGTGTCCAGCAATTCCCAGCATAAACCCAATCACAAGAGGCCTGGGTAACCCTGATGTGATTTCGGTGTGTCCGCCAATAATTGAAACATTAAGATCTTCTGCAGCTTTATGCATAGAAGTCATAATGTCTTGTAGCAGTGACTCGTCAGAATTTTCAGGAAGAAGGATTGTTGCAAGAAACCAGCGGGGTTCAATACCAAAGGTCGCAATATCGTTGGCACAGATGTGCAGCACATACGATCCTATCCGGCTAACGGTACCAGTAATAGGATCTGTAGTTGCAGCAATAACGTGCCGACCAACTCGGATTAATGCTGCATCACGTCCTACACCTGGTCCATGAATCACATCCGGATCTTTTACTCCGATATATGGAAATACATGTTTCTCAAGGATTTCAGGAGGAACTTTTCCTGGTCGAAAGACTGGCATGTTATGGACACCACGCATCAATCCTCCAGGAAAATTAGTTTAAATGTGTGTTTGTTGAGAGAGACTAGTTAGAGAAGAGGGAAACGCAACATTATAAGGTGGCGTTTTAGCAAAAAGGATAGAACCTTGTGTATGAAGAAAACCCGATAGAGAGTAGTACTTTGGTTGACCTTTGATGAGCCAAACAACTAATTCACGATATGAAGATGAAACCATCTGTTGTTTCGTTTGTATTATTATTGTCTTTGGAGTCATTACTCTAATTATATCCCCAATTTTAGGAACAATAGTAACTGTCACATTATCTCTGACTATTCTTCTTGTCCTAATATTGCGTTCAAAAAAAAGCGAGGAGGCCGCCCCCGAATCCAATCACGTGCTCCCACCTCATTCAGAAATCTTGGATTTAAATGAAAATGACAGATTTGAACCCGTGGAATCGGTTCGTGTTCGATTCCTTGATACCGATACACCAACACCTGATTCCAAGATCACTGTTATTGAAGAAAAGAAAGAAGCTCAGGTCAAAACTGAAGCCGAAAAACTTCAAGAACAAATAGCACAATTGGAGAAACGAATAAAATTACTCAACGAACAACTAGCCAAAGTGCCTTTTGCTGAACTTTCAATTGAGCCGATTACTCCTGATTCGACAGTTCCGTCGAAGGCAGAACTAGAAGGTGAGGCGGAGTTAACGGTAGTTGCAATTCAGCATTTATTAGAGACCCTTGATGAGAAGTTTGCGAAACGCGCAATTTCTGAGCAGTTATATGACCGGTTACGCGACAAGTATTTAGCAAGGATGGAGAAAGCAAAAAGGAGGAGTGAAACCTCTTCTGATCGGGGATTAAAAAAGACCAGAACAGGTGACCATTGAAGTATGCCAAGTAAGCGCTCATCGACTATCATTGGCATCTGGGTAATTGTAGCAATTTTGATAATTGGCGATTTCTTTCTCTTTCAAGGTCTCTTACTTGATAGTTTGTTTTCAGGGTTAGGCGGTTTGTTAAATATTATGATTATCGCATTAATACCTATTATTTTTGCTAGTATTCTATTAGATCGTAGAGCTCAGCCAAGTCCTTCTGACACTTCGAGTCGTACACCTCCTCCGGGAACCCGATCTGCATCTGGAGAACCTGTCACTAGAACTCGTCCCCAGCCACGAATTAAGCGAAGTAAACGGGCGGCTCAACTAGAAACAATCGTTGTAGAACCTGGAGAAGTAAGCAATTCTGCGCTTCAGAGCAATACTTCAATAAGCAATACCTCAAATGCCCAAGAAAGTCCTTCATCAACCGCGAGATTCCTTCGATCCCGAAGAACTCGTTCAGCGGAAGCAGAGGAAATGGATAAACAAGTTCAGGAACAACTAGACGCCCTCGAACTTGAAATGGCAAAACTCGAGGAACAACTTGAGCAGAATGGTATTACCAATTCTTCACCTAAGCAAAATTCCCAACCATCTCCCGAAACCACTTCTCCTCCCTCAAATGCTGAAGAGTCAAATACTAAACCAAACAATAGTAGTTTATCTAGTGAGGATGCCTCTTCTGAACTGCAAGCCATTGATGAACTTCTAAATAGGCTAGAGCAACGCAAAGGGAGTGGGGGAGTCGACGAGGAAACTTATCGGCGTCTCCGCGAAAAATACTTGAAACGCCGTTCCGAGCTATCTTAATCTATCTTAATACAAGGCATTACTAATTCAGTAGGAGTTAGTAGCCTCATATTAATTTCTGGGTTTGAGGTTTGATTCCCTGCAGGTTCTAAATACTATAATTCTTTACGTCGATACTTCAATAAAGGAAGGCTTTTTCGGACATCTACAATCTCATTGAGATTAATCTCAGCATCAATCAACTGAGGTTTATCATTTGCTTGAGCAATGGTAATCCCTTCTGGATTGACAATGGCGCTTCGTCCACCGAATAGATGTTTACCATCACTTCCCACTCGATTGCAGCCAACCACAAAAACTTGGTTTTCTATTGCTCTCGCTCGTAATAATGTCGCCCAAACAGCAATACGTTCTGCTGGAAATTCCGCTGGACAAAAAATCACCTGAGCACCATTTATGGCTAGTGTTCGCGCTATTTCAGGAAACCGGAGATCAAAACAAATCATCACACCAAAAAGACCAAATCCTGTTTTAAAAATTGGAGTTTCAGATCCAGCAGATAAATACTGATTTTCTTCAAATGGAGGAAATAATTGCACTTTATCATAGAATCCGAGTAATTTACCATCCTTGCCAATCAGATGACATGTATTGAAGATATCTTGACCTCGTTTTTCTAAAATACTTCCCGCAACTAAGAAAATACGGAATCGGCCAGCTAAGTCACAGAGAAGCTCAATAGAATGCCCCTTTGGCGACTCACCAAGTTCGTTAGCCTTTTCCAAACAGTAGCCAGTAGTGAATAATTCAGGTAGTACTAATACGTCTACTTTCCGGCTTGCCGCTTCTTTCACCATTTGAACTGCGGTTTCGAAATTTACTTCTTTGTCCCCGAGGGCAATATCCATTTGTGCACAAGCAACACGAAACTCCATGGCAAACTAGGACCTAAACAAGCTTTCTTAAAACTGCTGGTACTAAGATTCAATCAAGCAAAGCCTTTATCTTTTGGATACAATTAAGACGCAGAGCTGATAATCTTGACAGACCTCGACATCAAACCTGCTGTCCGCATGAAAATCAAAGATCTCAATAACCTAGTACGCTTAGTACATTTCTGGGCAGTTCGCGAACGGACCGCCACCATCCTACACTTCAAAAAGGGAAACAAACACATCATGGGGACAACTACTACAATACCAGCATATTATAACCTTGAAGGGCTTCCTCTGTTTTTGTATGTAGAGCTTGACAAGGGACCAAAAGGACCATTTATTAAGTACAAGTCAGATCCGGAGGAGCAATGGGATTATGCTTCAGGGACTTTTGATCGTAAGTGGCTTTACATTCCTCTGATTGAATTGTCAGAGGTGCCTGCGTTCCTTCGCAACGTCTAGCCGATCTTGACTTGTTCTTATTCCTCTTCTTCAGTCGGGTGTTCTAATTCTTCGATTGCTAGTTCTTCTGGGCTATCGATTTCCTCTGTTGTGGGTTCGTCTCTTTCGATGAGTTCGTCGGGTGCGGCGAAGAAGCTGATTGTAAAGGCGATAACGAATAGGAGGCTTGAACCGACAATTAGTGCTGGGCGGAGGATTGTGCCTGGGAGGACGAAGAGACTTGATAGAATTTCGACAATGAGGAACGCGGCGGCAAAGAATACACCAATTATTGATAGTTTCAATTCGCCACCCATTCCGACAGCAAACTTGACGATGTATACAATACCGATAATGGCTAGACTGATGTAGTTGATATACGAGATATTACCTAGCGTTCCAGCAAAGCCGATGGGGTCAGGTGTGGCTAAGGTGAACCCCCAAATGCTGTAAAACTGGTAGAAGGGGTTAAAGAGAATCCATTGAGCGATGATTAAAACTAATTGGGCGAAGTAAATAAGCCACATTTTTTTGCTGTCAGCGTACTGAAGTTTTCCTCGCTCGTCCAGGGTGCCATAAGAGAGCGCGAGCAGTGCACCCACCGAAAGAGCATTAACAATACAAAGTGATGTGAAATACATTAGATCAAAATTCGTAATCCATACTGTGAGAATGAAGTATGCGACGTATGTGATGAAGTATTGAAACCAAATGATTGTCAAATAGACTGGAACGGCAGCTAGAAGAAGGAAAAGAATAAGAGTATACCCTAATCGGGCGCCTTGGCTTTTCTCCCATATTTTATCTGAGTAATGGACTATACGGTAGGCCAAGACAAGAGCTGCGAATATGGCTAGGGGAGGTGATATGAAAGGAAAGATGAAGAACGCAAGAATGATGAGGGTGTTGAACCCGTATAACATACGCCACCGAAGTGGGATGAGGTTTCCTTTTCGATTCATGATATCTGATGCATTGATTGTGCGTTCGCGGAAGATATATACAAAGAGAATCCAGGGAAAGGCAAATGCGACAGGCATAACAGCGTATCGAACTGCACTTGATGTGGGTAATGGAAAGAATAAGTTCAGGGCATAAATTAGAGCGATGAAGTAGGCAATCATGCCTATAGCAACGAGAATTGGAAGCAGAATGCTTGATCGCTTTGTATATGAGTAGAAGAATGACATGGCTGCTCGCTAGCGTTAAAGAGAATACACCGATTTTAAGTTGCTGTCTACGATTGGGGGGTCTGGGAAAATCAGAGAAATGCTTAAATGGTGTTCGTGGCTTAATCGCCCATATATTATATCATCATAAACTATTAGCTCTTGGTGTTTAATATGGGACCGATTAAAGTAGCCATTGCAGGTCTTGGTAACTGCGCATCAAGCCTCGTTCAAGGCATAAATTACTACAAAGACGTCACAGGAAAAGAAGAGCGGGTTACAGGGTTGATGCACCCTTCCTTTGGTGGATATCTACCCCGGGACATAAAATTTGTTGCTGCTTTTGAAGTGAATGTGGGGAAGATCGGCAAAGATATTAGCGACGCCATTTTCGTTCACCCTAATTGTGTAATTAAATTTGCAGATACTCCGAAATTAGGAGTTAAAGTTCTTCCAGCACCGATATTGGATGGAGTTGCTGAACACATGCAGGGCTCTTTTGATGTCTATGATTCAAAAGAGATGCACCCTGTGGATGTCACCGAAGAACTTCGTAATTCTGGTACGGAGATTCTCGTCAACTTTCTTCCAGTAGGTAGTGCGGAGGCGTCTCGGTTTTATGCCCAAGCCGCCCTCAATGCGGGCTGTGCTTTTATTAATTGTATCCCTGAATTTATCGTATCGGATAGTGAGTGGCAGGAGAAATATCGTAAGGCAGGTCTTCCGATGGCAGGAGACGATATTAAAAGCCAAGTGGGCGCGACAATTCTTCATCGGGTAATTGCCCAACTTCTTTCCGATCGGGGAGTAGAAATTAATGAAACCTACCAGCTCAATATTGGTGGGAATACTGATTTTGAAAATATGCTAGCAGAACACCGTCTGAAGAGTAAACGCATCAGCAAAACAGAAGCCGTCACTAGTATCTTAGAATACCCAGTTCCAACTCGTATTGGTCCCAGCGACTATGTACCATTTTTAAATGACACCAAGATCTGCTACATCCATGCTCTGGGGAAAAAGTGGGGTGGAATGCCGATTCATGTAGCAGTGAAACTATCGGTTGAAGATTCACCTAATAGTGCAGGAGTAGTGGCTGATGTTATCCGCGCAACAAAAATCGCTTTAGACCGTGGTGTGAGTGGTCCCCTACTGAGTATTTCGAGTTATTCGTTTAAACACCCACCAGAACAAATTGAGGATAGCCTTGCGAAACAACGCGTTGAAGAGTTTATCCAAGGGAACCGCGAACGGTAATGCCTATTGTAATGGCATTAATCCTCAGCTTTTCTCGGCATTGTGAGGGGAGACCCTGATATCCATAGTTCCCGTTTGAGCAGATCACGGATTGCCACACGAATCGCTTCACTGCGAGTAGGATATGTTCCTCTTTCGACGAGTGTATCAAGCCCCTTAACATAGGCTTTGGGAAGCTTTACGGAAACCAAATGCAAGCGTATTACCCGGGACATACCCTGAGGTATACCTGGGTAATATAAAAACACTTTCACACGACTTTAACTAGCATTCTCCTACTCGTAGTTTTCGGAAAAGCCTTTTAAGAAACTCATGCGCGATTCAGTACAAAATCACCACTACTGAGTGGTAACCACATAGGAGCGATTATACAAAATGGAAAAAATGGCCCCCAAAGAACTCCCCTATACTACCAAATCCATCTGTCCTGAATGCTTCTGTACAATTGAAGCAGAAATCTATGAAGAAGATGGCAAAGTCATGATACAAAAAGAATGTAAAGAACATGGTGAGTTCAAAGACGTTTATTGGTCCAGTGCTGAGGATTTCCACCGAGCCTTTAATTTTGCATACAAAGGAATTGGCCTTGAAAACCCCAGAACCGAAACTGTAAATCAATGTCCCAATGACTGTGGACTCTGCCCCAATCACAAGACCCACACTTGCCTTGCACTAATTGATGTTACAAACAGATGCAACCTTAAATGCCCGATCTGCTTTGCCCACGCTGGGAAGGCAGGTTACGTTTATGAACCAAGCATGGACGAAATTAAGGAAATGCTAGCAAACCTAAGGGCAAATCGACCTGTTCCAGCACCAGCCGTTCAATTCGCTGGTGGCGAACCTACAATGCGTGCGGATCTTCCTGAAATCATCAAAGCCGCAAAGGACGCTGGTTTTCCACATGTTGAAATTGCCACCAATGGCCTTATGCTGACAAAGAAAGGGTATCCAAAGAAACTAGCAGAAGCTGGACTAAGCACAGTTTATATGCAGTTTGACGGGGTAACTCCAGAGCCATATCTTGCTGCCCGTGGTGTTAACCTTCTTTCTCAAAAGAAAAAGGCATTAGAGCGCTGTCGAGAGGAGGGCCTTCGAAGCATTGTACTTGTTCCAACCCTTGTTCGCGGCGTAAACCACGAACAAATTGGGGATATCATCAGGTTTGGTGTTGAAAATCACGATATTATACGCTGTATCAACTTTCAACCAGTCTCTATTACCGGGCGGATCGACTATGATAAACGCCAAGAAATGCGCATCACCATCCCAGATTTAATGCAACTTGCTGAAGAGCAAACGGACGGTGTAATCAAGCGTACTGACTGGTACCCGGTACCCTTCGTAGTTCCCCTAGCCCGCGCCCTTGGTGCACGAGGTGGAGCACCGGCAGTCGAATTCTCAACCCATCCTGCCTGTGGAATGGCTACCTTCATCATCGTCGAAGAAGATGGAACCTACAAACCAATTACTGATTACGTGAAAGTAGAAGAATTCCTTGGTACACTGGAGAAAATGGCAACTGATTATGAAAAAGGCAGGAGAACCCGTGGTACCTTGCGAGGAATCATTGGTGCTCTGCGCTTCTTCAAGAAGAAGGGACTTCTCTTCAACCTTGCTAATAATTTCTTACGGAAAAAAGACTACGACTCATTAGCAGAATTCATGGAACGCATTATTATGATTGGTTCGATGCATTTCCAAGATCCCTACAATTTCGACTTGGAACGACTAGAGCGCTGTGGTATTCATTATGCTGTTCCTGATGGTCGAATTGTACCGTTCTGTGCCATGAATAGCCTTCATCGAGCAAAAATCGAAGAAAAATTCGCAATTCCTGTGGAAGAATGGCAGACTGAGCATCCAGGAAAGAAAATCAACGCTCCTGCCTAGCTATTCTTTTCCACCCCTCCCCTTTTTCTCCTCGTATGTTGTAATCTTACAAGGCGTTTCCCCGTGACTCCTGAAACTTCATTATTGAAACGAGCTGCTCGTTTATTAGGGATAGCAGAAAGTGGGCTAATGGGTGCTAGCCATTCTGTTCTGGGCGGTATTGTGATACGTGCGGATTTGATTATCGATGGAATAATTTGGTCTAAAGTGACTGTTAGAGGAATGGATGCTACAGAGACGATTATTAGTATGGTTCAACGGCTTGCGAGAGATGATTTGAATGGCATTATGATTCATGGTTGTGTACTTGCTGGGTACAATATTATTGACTTATCAGAAGTATACAAAGCAACTAATCTTCCTGTGATTAGTATTACAGGAGAGCCTCATGAGGATTTAGAATCACATTTGAAATCTACTTTTCCTTCAGGTTGGAAAGCGCGCTTGAAAGTTGCCCGTCGAAATGGTGAGATGCATTCCATTTCAATCGATAATCAAAATACAGTCTATGGACAATTCATTGGCTGTAAAAAGCAGATTGTGAAAGGTGTGCTAAAACGATTTACCCACTTTGGAGGAATTCCAGAACCCATTCGAGTGGCACGCATTCTGGCACGGGCACTAGTGAAAAATGAATTATACGAATGAAATGCTTCTTCGTTCGCAGTCTACTGTTCTAATTGGTATTCACCTAGAAGCAACTCAACAATTTCGATATAACCCTCAGCAGGAAGGAGGGTAAAGTAATTTTGAGAGTCATAACGGGATCGGAGTAAAAGATCCTGAAATAGCAGTGTATTCAAAGCTCTAGAGAACTGCGAGGATGTTGAATGAAGCCCTATTTCCTCGGCAACTTGCTGATACTGATTGAATAAACTAGATTGTCTTACGTATATCTGACCAGGGTGATTGGTGAAATATAATCCAACCGCGTGAAGTAAAAGGATAGTTGTTGCATCTAATTCTGTGAGACTAGAGAGATGACCGCTCCAAAAATCATAGTGTAAGGTTCTTGAATTAAGACATGCTTGACGGATTTTATTCGCAGTAATAACTGGTGTATGGGAAATCAGAGGGTGTAGATTTTGGAGTAATTCGACGACGGTAGCAGGACGTTGGAAATCTAACATACAAATGATGTCGGCCATGAATTCAGTAACTTGTGAAGTAATTGGATGAGGAAAAACTTCAGCCACACGTTGTTTAATGATGTCTAAAAATTGATGATCAGTAAAAGGTTCTAACTCTAGAGAAACATCAAGAAATCGTGACATTTCACCATCTAGTTGACGGGGAAAGTAGAGAGGTGCGGTAGCCATTGAGGAGACACCGTTCTCTTTGCACATCTTAATGAATTTACTATAGACCCTTTTTGTTTGAGAGCTTACATCATCAAAAGTGAAAACGAGGGGCGTTTCAGACTTCCTAATCAACCGTTTAATGAGGGTCCATCGTTCAGGAAAGATCATGGAATTGTTTACAGTAGGGATTAGGGCATGAAGTGTATCATCTATGATTTCATCTGTTTCTTTATGATGAAAATTAATGAAAGGGCGATGGTACATGCTTAACTCGTGTTGCCCAAAGAAGCGAAGAAGAGTGGTTCGACCTATACCAAAGCTGCCATGTACCAAGATATTAATTGGTTCATTTGTGCCTCTCTCAGAATTGAAGAGGTTTGTAAGTGTTACAAGTTCCTGATTTCGATGTAGAAGGCGAGTTGGTAGATAGTTTACGTTGAAGAGAGAATTGACAGAGGACGCCATAGTTACTTGTCTCACTTTGCGATTCTCGCAGAAGGTATTTAAACTCCAATACGTTCAAGCAAACCCTTGACTAGTAGGGGAAACTGAAAGTAATCTTTTTGCACCCCGTAATTTTCGACCCTCGCAACCCGATGAAAACTCTAGCTATGGGTACAGCAAGGTTGATATAGGAAACATGGGAGAGAACAAACAATACAGGTTCACAGAGTGAGTTGGACGATGGCTGAGACTCCCTTTAAAGATTTACAGGATTTAATGCGACGCATCGAGCAATCAACTGGATTAGAAGCTCTCGCTGTAGTTACTCGTGAGGGTATTCGCCTCGCTTGTGCGGTTAGTGGTGATGTAGACTCAGACATTTTTTCTGCGGCAACAGCCACGCTGGTTAATGTTGGAGAAGAGACGCTTCGACAATTAAGCCAGGGTACTTTATCCGAAGTTATACTTAGAGGAAACAAAGGTTTCACCATCATCATGCGAGGGACCCCAGAAACCCTTTTGGTTGGTGCGAGCCGAGATCAAATTCGACTCGGTTACTATATTGGGTTAATGAAAATTTATGCAACTAAAGTGACTAAAATCATGGAATCCCATCCCTTAGAACCTGACCAACTCATTGGATTCCGTAAAATACCAGCAACCGCCTCTGAACCTAGTGCAGCTGCTGAGGCATTCACTGAACCAGAACCTGCTGAAGCACTTACAACGCCTGACTTAACTCCTGAACCTGCTGAAACAACTACTTCAGAACCCGAACCAGTGGTAGCAGAGCCCACTATTGCTCCTGTAGAGGGAACCGGTCTTGAAACGGTAAGCGTCTCCGAGGCTAGCTCTGATATCGATGATGTTTCTGTTGACGACAAAGAAGCCATCCTGGCCGCTCTGAAAGCCCTCGGATTTGATGAACCCGAGTAACTCATTTTGATTTATTTCTCCAAATCCGAAATGAAATTTATTTAATCCTGGAAAAAAGCTATCGATATATCTGGCGATTCTATACAACCAATCCCATCAGTGCAATTGCCACAAAAATACCAAGAAAAATTATCGCCCCGATAATCACCGCTGCTTCCATGAAATCGCCCAATCGATACGTAAATGTTGGTGTAGTTACCTCTTCCCCAAACACATCGCGCAACATCTTCTCAAACCAAGTGTCTTCAAATAACATATGTTCAGGCTCTTCTAGCGTCATCATGATACCAAAAAGATCGGGAATCACTTCCTCTGGATCTTGCACATAAGTATACTCTAAATCTCGTTCCTTCCGTTTCTTCACAGTATACACATGAAGGTCCAAATCTGCCAAATCCAAAGACTCAGAAAATCTCAGGGGATCTATCACCACTGCGACTGCTTCAGGGAAAAATGCCTGGTATCGCAATTGTGTCGAAATATCAGTGCCAGACATAAAACCTGCCCCCAATCCTGGGTGAGTATGCCACCAGCCGATGATGACTTCGCCAGTACCCCGTTGGCTAAGTTCTTCTGCAAGGAGAGCCATGTCTAGGTCATTTATGGTTACGTGGGTCCGTGTGCCGCGTTGTTGGGGGAAGGTCGCACCAGTGATGAGGAGACGAGTACGGTGGAGTTTTCCGAAGAGGAAGCCACCAATTTCAGTTCGTCCTGCACGGGCTGCTCTGCTGAGAATAAGGGATAGCACCCCGGGGAAAATTTCAATTGATGGCATTCAAAGTCCCCAGCTTCCTTAGAGTAAGATAAGACTAATAAGCCTTGCCAGGAGTTCCTTGCGAAAGCCGTATGATATTGTGTTTGGATATGCGTCCTTTGAAACCTCCGTTTGGTTTGGCTCTTTTTCCGGAGAAAAAGCGGGAGCTGGCAGCATTTGTCATAGTATTTCGACCAAAACGAGTGTCAGTCCCAATTTTACGGGCCCGTGTCCAATTTCAAATGAAAGAGGGACGGTTACGTGCACAGAAATTGTGGTTGATGCAGAAGGGTGGGATTCGACCGGTTGACCCGCGAACCTTTGTAAATTGGTTGCGCAGTGCAGAATATATTGCGATTCCTCGACACCCACGATTTTCATTTCTTACAGAATTGAAAGGGATGTTGCGGGATTTCGGTGTCAAGGATCCCGTTATTGTACGGGCGTGTACTTCGTGTATTACGGATGGGCGGTTGACGATGTTGCGTCGTCAGCAGGTCTATCAAATGGAAGGACAACCTGTGTGTTATAAGTGTGCATCCGGCGAATTATCGAATCGGCTTCAAGCGATGGATGTACAGGTATCGAAGAAAGCCTATGGTAGTCTCGATACGATGCTTCGGAGATTACGCTCTGTTGAAAAAGTAGCATCTTTTTTGTCCTCCCAGTTTCGACCTAGTCAAAATCCTGCAATGACTCTATATGACCAAGTTCATGCAGTGAAAGAACCCGAAGATAAGATTCCGATTAAATCACTACCTTTACCCTCTAAAATCGCCCAAGTTCTAGCTAGGTATGGAATTGAGTTTTTGCTCCCAATTCAGGCAAAAGCAGTGAATGCTGGTCTTTTTGATGGAAACCCGATTCTGGCAGTTTCGGATACGACTAGCGGGAAATCGCTAATTGGTGAGTTGGCTGGATTGAAAGCAGCCATGCAGGGTAAAACCTACATTTATCTGTCACCGCTAGTAGCGTTGGCGAACCAAAAATACCATGAATATCGTGATAAATACGAGACTTTGGGATTACGTGTTGCGATCCGAGTAGGAATGAGTTCAATTGATGTGGGGGATGAAGCCCTCGTCATTGTTGACGATGAAGTGAGTGATGCAGATATTATTGTAGCCAGCTATGAAGGATTTGACTATTTACTGCGATCAGGCAAGGGAGATCAGTTCGGAGATGTGGGCGTTGTTGTCATCGATGAGATCCAAATGGTGGCAGATGAAGATCGAGGACCAGAACTAGATGGATTGATTTCTCGAATCCGAACGCTTTTCCCAAAGGCCCAACTTGTCGCCCTTTCAGCCACAGTCGGTAATCCCCAGGAGTTAGCACAAGAACTACAATTGGTTCCTGTTATCCTTCGAGGTCGACCCGTACCTTTACAACGCCATTTGATAATGGTGCTTACAGAGCCTGATAAACTTCGGATGATTGCGGATATTAGCAAAGCTGAATATCGGCAGAAGAGCTCCTACGGTTTCCGTGGGCAAACCATTTGTTTCACAAATTCCCGTCGTAGCACTCATTCGATAGCCACAGAACTTCAGAAACAAAAAATTCCTGCCAGAGCATACCATGCTGGTATGACTTATCCCCAACGTCATAAAATTGAAGAAGCTTTCGCGGATGGAAAAATCGCCGTTGTGGTGACTACTGCGGCCCTAGCAGCAGGAGTGGATTTTCCAGCCAGTACAGTTATTTTCCAAAGCCTAATGATGGGAACACAAACCCTAAGTGTTGGCGAGTTTACACAAATGCTAGGAAGAGCAGGACGGCTCGGAAAACATGACGCTGGAAAAGCAGTGTTATTGGCAGAGATTGGTCGACGATATTTTGGTGATGAACCTAAAACCGAAGAAGATGTTGCCCTCGATTTACTGAATAACCCAATTGAAGATGTACGACCGGAAGCCACATTTGAACAATCTGTCGATCAACTCCTTGCAACCTTATCATGTTTTAACCAAATCTCACGTAAACGTTTAGCCAACTCATATCAACGCCTTCTCTCCAGAACGGTAACTTTCGATGAGGGATTGAAATTTCTAAAACGCCATCATCTTGCAACGCAAAATGCTGAGAATATTTTGTCAACTGAATTGGGGAGGGCTGCATCGATTTCATACTTTTCTGCATCAAACGTTGCAGCAATTCAAGAACATCACCATCATGGTGCTGATGATCTCTCAGTCAAACTTGAACCGATTAGGAACGTCTACCTATCACCACGCGTTCAGAGTGAGATTGAACGAGCACTCCGAACCCGATTTGCAACACGGTTGTTTGCAGGTGCAGTTCTTGACCTAATGAGTGCAAAGCGTAGTCGCCGGTTGAAACGACTACCACAATGGGTCCTTAATCAATTTAGCAAATGGACGGTCGATTTCTTTAATTGTCGTTGCAAAGAGAATCCATTTTGCGATTGTGGGATTTGGAATCTTTCAAAAACTATCTTGGATTTGCGATACCAAGGAATGACACCGTCACAAATAAATTCAAGATTTTTGAAAGAATATGAGCTCTTCATCTACCCTGGCGATATTTTTGGTTTTCTCGATAATCAAGTTCATATTCTCCAAGGGATTCAACGAGTTGCAGAAGTAATTGGTCGTTATGAACTAGCAGAAAGTGCAACTCAGGCAATTGAAGCAATAGAACATCCGCTACAGAGATCTTAGATTTTCAAAAAATGAAATACTTTTGATTACCGATCAAATAGGTAAGAATGGAGTTGAACTCTGATTCAACTACCTGACTCGAACTTAAAGCCGAAGCAGGATCTGATTGCATTTCAATAATAATCCACTCACTAAATTTCGCTGGATCAAATGCTTCGAATTCTTTAGTGTCAATTCGAAATGTCCAAATTTTACTGGCATCGCTAAACCGATTTCGTTGTAATCCTTCTTTGAAAGGCAAATAAAGACGGTTTTTCTGCCCGCCCAGGAGAAAACGGGCTTTCTTCATGCCAGAAACGAGGGTGATATTTTTTGCTGCCATGCGTTCCTCAGCGATTAATGTTCGTGGTAAGCCTCCTTCAGAGGTTATTGTTAGAATCTGACCTGAATCCGAAACAGAACCCTTCTTAACGACGAGTGTGCGGATAATTTCTTGGACCTGTTCGATTGTAGCTTGTTCCAAGGGATCTAATATTTCTGGATTCAGTATGTCGAGAACGGGAATCGGCTCGCGAGGGCGCATCTGAGTAGGATCGAAGAGTACTGCACCGACAAGGTATTCGACATCAACAGGTTTTCCCTTAAGCATTACTTGCCCTTTGATGACTCCTGGACCGATAAATGCTGACCTTACGATTTCTTCTTGGAGAAAACTAAATAGTTGGCGAGAAGCAATGAGTAATTCACCCTTCATAGTGATAGTTTCACCAAGTATTTTGAAGTCAGGAATCACATAATCTAAAACCCAAAGGAGGGGCGGGTTTTGTTCAATCATAATCCACATCTCTTTTTTACTAATCAGCAGTACTTGAGCGCAGTTCGGAGATTTTTGCTAGAATATTTTCTAACACATAGTTCTCTACTTGCGTCCGATAATCTTCGCCAGCTGAATCGCGAATTTCTCTTAAATCTCTTCGTACTCCGGTTTTCTTCGATCGCGTCCATGAAAAACGACTATCTAAATCGAATATAATCTTAGTACCAATTTTATCCAAAGGTGTTCCTTGTTCAATTAGGTTATTGGTGACTGCAGTTATTTTTGCTCGGAGAAAGGGTGTCCTTTCCTCAGGCGGTTTCATTGAGGCTAGCCAAACATCACGTTCAAGATAATCCAGAGGTGTCTGCATTGGGGGTCCGATTTGTGGCTGTGCAGGAAATGGAGCAGTGACGAAACCAAATTTTGGTTTGTCATCTATCGATTCCAGCGGAGGAGGCGAGACTTCTATTAGGATTTCACCTGCAGTGTTAGGTGATACTATCTCAAGGGGTCCTTGTACTTCTTTAATTAAAGTTCGAATCTCGCCCAATATTTTTTCCGTTAGGCGGGATTCATCCTCCTCTTCTTCATCCCGACTGAGAAATTCTTCGTAACGTCTAAGCTTAATGAGAAGAGATGCACGGGCTCCATTGATGGCATCGTCAATGTCAGGTTCAAAAGAACCCGTTAATCCACCCGTGATGCTATGAACAGCTTGACCAATGTTTGCTCCTCGATGATCCTGCAACCACCGTTGAATTAGTGACGTAAAATAGCCTTCTACAATTTTCCGCCGTTGAGCAACCACGGCAATCACCCGCTCATTAGCAGGTTCGATTTCATCAGCGATTGTTCTTTCAAGATTAGCTAAATTTCGAAGATCAGCTAGGAGAACTTTGGTTAATTCACCATATAGATATTCTATCCAATTCCCTTCAGTAACAGCCACTTCGCGCATATAGGTGTTAATTTCGGGAACAGGGCTTCCGTGTTTAGCTCGACGGTCGAATTCCTGCATTAATATTCTGCAGGACGATTTAGGTTCAGTAATAACGCCGTCTAACATGATACGATAAGCCACACGAGCAACTTCAAGGTGAACACAACATTCATCTGAAATTGCTGCTGCGGCATCATCAGGAACACGAGCAACCTTTTCATCTAAAGTACCGTATGTGGATTCGAACTCTTCTGCAATCCGCTTACTTAATCGCCGTATCTCATCTTCATCAACGAAATGGCTCATACCCTATCACTCCTCGATACCTTTGAAATCAGCCCTAACGCTAGGTAGCCACGAGGATACTATGAAGTAGGATTAGACTGGCTTAAGTGTTATGGCATCTAACCTCCTTCGAATATTCGTCTAGCGAATATTACAAGATGTATGTAGGAAATTCTTAAAAAACAAAATCATCCATGCCGCCCTGCCTGAGATGACTTAGAATGTCACGAAATATTGCTGTAGCAAAAGCTCAAGCGTTACCAATTGAACAACAGTCCCTCGAAATTGTTGAAAGAAAAGGAAAAGGTCATCCAGATACGATTCTCGATGCAGTTGTTGAAGATGTTGGAGTAGATCTGTGTAAATATTATCTCGATAATTTTGATCGGATTCTTCACCACAATGTTGACAAAGGATCAATTGCTGGTGGTCGTGCTGTTGTCACATTTGGTGGGGGAGAACTGCTTGAACCGATCTATATCTGTGTCGTGGGTCGAGCGACAACCGAGGTCTTCAAAGATGGAGAACTTCATCGTATCCCTCTTGGTATCCTCATACTCAGTTCAATTAAAAAGACGCTAAAAAACACCTTAAGGTTTCTTGATCCCACAGAACAGGTCTTAATGGATTACAGGGTTAAACCAGGCTCTGCCGATTTGACGCACATCTTTGAGAGAGCTGTTGATGATATTCCTCGAGCAAATGATACTAGTTTTGGTGTAGCTTTTGCACCTTTGTCTGAGACAGAGGAACTAGTCTTTCAGACTGAACAACTTCTAAATTCAGATGCTTTTAAGAAAAAACATCCGGAAGTGGGTGAAGATGTTAAAATAATGGGCTTACGTACAAACGACGAAATTCAACTCACTATTGCTGCAGCTCTACTCGCCCCCCTTATCCCAGATGCTGACCACTATCAAGGTGTACTAAACGATATCACTAATGCAGTTCTTGATCAATCTAAAAAAATCACCAACCGTGAAGTAAATATTGTAGTCAACTCAGCCGACGATGCAAAACGTGGTTCATATTACCTCACTATCACTGGCACTTCAGCTGAAATGGGTGATGATGCAGGGGTTGGTCGAGGGAATCGTGCAAATGGTTTGATTACTCCTTGTCGACCAATGAGTCTTGAAGCAACAGCGGGAAAGAATCCACAAAATCATGTTGGAAAAATCTACAATGTTCTCGCTCAACGCATTGCCGATCATGTTGTAAAAGAAGAATCGCGAGTTTCAGAAGTCTACGTCAAAATTCTCACACGAATTGGATATCCAATTGATCAACCTCTGATAGCTTCCGCTGAATTAGTAGTCGAGGATCAAGGTTCGTGGAATGATATTGAAAAGAGCGTAGCTGGAATTCTCGATGCAGAATTAGCGGATGTTTGTTCAGTACAACAGCTAATAATAGACAAGAAAGTTCGCTTATTTTAATTTCACAATATCCAAAGGAAATTTTGATTTGTATTAGATCACTACAAGGCTAATGCTACAAGGATGAATTGCACACCAAAACCGCATGCCAGAGCAATCAGAATTATGGCAATAATAATTTTCACTTTTGGAGGCTCTCGAGCCTTTTCGACGATGTAAATTAGCCAAATACCAATTAGAATGGCTAAGGCGATGAGGAGACCTCCGTAAACGGGATACCAAGGAAGAAGAAGTGAAAATTGCATTGTACTTGCACCTGTTGATTACCGGGGTGAGTCAACGGCTTCACCATTTTAATTATTTTTTGGTTCGGGGGCTAGTCTGTTCAAAATAGGGGTGCTAAACTAGCATAGTATGTTTACTTGTGAATTCTGAGTCATCGACAATTAGTTTTCGATGAAGGATACCACTACGTTTTGTTTTTAACCGTATTTCTTTTGAAGTAAGCTTGCTCTTTTCAGGTGGAAAAACTAAATCCTGGATTTGATAGGTGTTTTCGATTAACAGGGAAGTAAACTTTGAAGGAATGTCGTTTAGGAAATCAGGAATGAGTTCTTGCAAAAGGTTGGTAACAAATTCAGTTCCAGCGGGAATGTTGGTGAAACTAAACTTAATTCGCTCTTCGATTGGTGCTTCCTTTTGCGCAGATGGAATTTTGTTCTTCGATTTATGCATCCAATCCAGATTAGTAGTTAAATTACAAAAAATATAGGCATTTTCGCCAATATCATCGTAAAGTGAAGTCGCTTTTTTAACTGAATATTCTCCACGAATTTTTGATTGAAAAAGTTGGGTTCGTGGCTTCTTTTTGAACAGTTCTGCATCCATACCTAGAGCAGATAACTCTTCATCTAATTGTGTATAGCCTAAGACAATACCAGAAATTGAGATAGTGTCAATAGGCACAAGTTTGAGAAAAACTGATGCTATTAAATCCTGATATAGGTAGGTTGATCGAACCTTGACCTTGCCGGCACGTGTAATAGCCACCTGAGCAGCTGGGCCAGTATACTCACCTTTTCCATAGCGAAGAAAGGCACGGTGAACGGATTCATCTATTGTACCTCGAATAATTTTGGATAGAAAGTGCATAGAATGACACCGATTCAGGATAATAGATAGGTTGCTAAAAATCATTAGGTATACAATACCACCTACGTATACCTTTTAATGGGTGATAACGCTTCATTTGAACAAAGTAAATCTGAGGTACCCGGTATGACCCAAGATAAAAGCTGGAAGCGCGAACTGGCTGAAGATATTGCAGTTATTGCCTTAGCATTGGTTGTCATATGGGGAACCGGAATTGGACTCCAGTTCTATCTTCAAACCCCCACACCATTACTTGCTGTCGAATCAGAGTCCATGGAACCAGTGTTGTATCGGGGGGATTTCGTTATAGTACGAGCTGTTGATCCAGCCACATTACAAGTGGGGGATATCATAATTTATAAGGCGGAGTCTCTTGGATTCCCACCAGGTAGTGCGTCCATAGTTCACCGAATCATTGAGATTCAGGAAGTGTCGGGTCAGCTGTACTTCTTTACAAAGGGTGACAATAATCCTGGCCCAGATTACGGAAATCGAACTGCAGATGATATTCTCGCTAAAGTCATTGGTAGCGTCCGATACCTTGGATTCCTAACCTTGCTTCTCTTAGAACCCATCGTTGGATGGAGTTCTGTAATCGTGCTCATTGTTGTTTTTCTCGTAACTTCGGTACTTTGTGACAGTTTTTCACCAAAAAAGGAGGGTGAAGAACCCGAAAATAATGAACAGTCATCGTGATATAGCCAGATACTTTTTAACTATTTATCTGAAAGTCTATGCTGTTCAAGACACCTACTCCAAGGCAGTTCCTGGGAGTGTTGACACAGAACGAGAAGTTGATAGGCGGTTGAAATGGCAACTACGGGAATAACTTTTGAATCGATATCTCCTGCTGATTTCTTTTATCGAAATCGGTCAATAGCGGGCTTCGACAATAAAATGCGTGCATTGTACACGGCAGTGCGTGAATTGGTTGAAAACTCACTTGATGCTTGTGAGGATGGTGGATTTCTTCCCACCATTGATGTCAAATTGTCGGAAGTCTCTTCAGATTGGTATAGATTACGTGTAAAAGATAATGGTATTGGAGTTCCCCGCGATCATATCCTCCCCGCTTTTGGGCAAATACTCTATGGCTCGAAATACGAGCATAAGCAGGCACGAGGACGGTTTGGTCTTGGTGGAAAAATGGCGTTTCTATTTGGACAAATTACTACGAGCGAACCATTACATGTGATTACAGCCCCTGTTGATGCAGATCATATCTTTGAAGTGGTGTTACGCCAAGATATCGAAGAAAATAAACCCGAGTTGGTTAAGTGGGAACGTCGTAAGAACAAAGAAAAAACACATGGTTGTACCCTAGAATTTACCCTTGAAGGCAACTGGTCATCAGCTAAGCGATATATTATCGACTACGTTGAACAGACAGCGCTGATAACACCATATGCCCATTTGAAATTCACCGAACCTGATGGAACAGTACATGACTTTAAACGATCCGTTAAAAAACTGCCACCACCTCCTACCCCCGTTAATCCACATCCCAAGGGTATGGATATCGAGCAACTCTCACGCTTGGTTGAGGATACCAAAACAACGGATATGGTGACCTTCTTACGCACTCATTTCCATCGCGTTGGACCAAAAACAGCAAAAGCCTTTCTCAAAACCATTAATATGCCCTTATCACAGGATCCCCGAGCCTTGAAGCCAAATGATTTAGTGAAAATTTCCCGAGGATTTGAGACGTTTAATAAGTGGTTACCACCAGACGCTCGGGTTTTATCTCCACTTGGAACAAAACTCCTTGAACTTGGTATTCGGTCAACCCTGAACCCTGAATTTGTCCATGTAACTCAACGTCCTCCTAATAGTTATGGTGGTCATCCCTTCATTGTCGAATGTGGTCTAGCGTACGGAGGAGGAGTTCCAATGAAGGAATCGATAATTATCTACCGCTTTGCCAATCGGATTCCCCTCATTTTTGATGAGTATAAAGATGTTGCAGCGAAAATTGTTCGTGCAATTCCATGGTCGCGATATCGAATTCGTCCTGGAATGCCAATTGCCGCTTTTGTCGCTGTTGTTAGCACTAAAATCCCATTCAAAACTGCAGGAAAGGAATTCATCGCAGATCTCACTGAGCTTGAATATGATATTCGGATGGGACTGATGGAATGCGCTCGTAATTTGAAGGGACACCTAAGGCAAAAAGAAAAGGTGCAACGTGAACGCGTTCGTGCTAGTGTTTATGAAACGTATCTCCCCCTCATAGCACGTGATATTTCTGCCCTAGCTGGACGACGAAAGATTCCTGATACAAAGGCTCTTGTTCAAAGCGCGTTGACAATAAAATTAGAAGAGGAAGAAGAATTAGAAGAGCCGATACCAGAAGAAGAAGGAATCCTAGCAAGCAACCCACCTGAAATCACGGATTCAGACGAATCCATGGAGGAGGAATAACTAAGGAGGAACTAAAAATGTCAGAACTAACACCTGATCAAGTCATGGCAAAGCTCTCACGTCGATGGAAACCCACAAAACGCCTTACTAGACTTCTCCAAACTGATTCCGGGCGACTCCGTCGGATACTGAAAAGGTTAGAAAAGGAGGGGTTAGCTGAGGCACGAAAAAGGGGCGGTCAGCTCGAATGGCGTTTAGCAAAAACTGAGGCGAAACGAATTAGCCAAATTAAAAAAGAACCCAAAGCTTTCAAAGAGGAACAAAAGACAGATGATGAGATAAAAATCGACATGCAGAACATCGGAAGAACAATGTATAAAACTCTAACAAAAGGAGAATTTCCTGAGATTGACCTTCCTAGCCGAAGTACCAGCAATATTCGATTTGACCAAGAACTCAGGCAATACGTTCTCGCGGATAAGACAGTAACCCGCTCAACGCGTAATGTTGGACAGATTCGAAGTTTTAGTCAGATTGTTTGGGTTATGCGTTTCCTTAAGGAGCTCCTTTCAGAAAAGAAATCGAGTACCTTGCGAGATATTTATTATCAATCATTCGGCTATGGCGTAAAATTTGGACAACAAAGTGAAAGTGACACCTCTATTACGGACGTTGAAGCGAAACTAAACACTCCACGGGAATCATTTCGGGTCTTTCCTGAAGAACGAGCGGCGATGTACGGAAATCTCACAATCGAATATACGGCACCGAAGAAATATGCGGGGAAACGCGTTAACCTTACTGATCATCCAGATGGTTTAATGATAGGACCTTACCTCACATCATCTAAATTCATTGATTGCAAGGCAGACAAAGTAATTGCTATTGAATCGGGTGGTATGTTTACCCGATTTGTCGAAGATGCAGTTTACGACACTCATAATGCAATCCTCATACACACGGCTGGTCAGGCACCACGAAGTGTTCGACGAATCATTCGAAGACTTCGATACGAATTGAATTTGCCAACTTTTTTGTTCGTCGACGCAGATCCATGGGGCGCACACATCGCGATGGTTATAATATCAGGGAGTGCCTCGGCAGCGCACTTACGGGGTCTTGCAACTCCTGATGCGATATGGATGGGAGTTTGGGCTTCTGATATTCAGAAATATAATCTTCCCAGTGATCCTTTC
This sequence comes from archaeon, assembly GCA_016550395.1. Taxonomy (GTDB): domain Archaea; phylum Asgardarchaeota; class Hermodarchaeia; order Hermodarchaeales; family Hermodarchaeaceae; genus Hermodarchaeum. Next base: position 26,120 of record JABXGY010000391.1, read on the forward strand.
ACAGATACTGACAAAAAACGTACCCAAGATTTGCTTAAAGATCCGCGCTACCAATCGAAGTTTTGGCAAAAAGAGTTGAAATTGTTTCTGAAGAATGGACGAAAAGCAGAACAACAGGCATTTAGTCGTTATGGCTTAAGTTTTGTTACTGAAGAATATCTTCCGAAAAAGTTTGAAGAAATTGCCAAACTCCAGCGACAGGGCATCCTCTAAGCATAGAAGCCTGGGATTTCATCGGTAATGATGTTAAGCCAGAATTCTTTTGTACCGTGATGAACCCATTCTATTGCCCAAGTCCATGTGGTGAATAATGTGACCAAAGTGAATTTCTTATTTGGATCCGGTCAGGTTGAACTTGAAATTCCGGATAGAAATTTTCTGGGTCTTTTAGACGCTAAACCCATTGCTGGAGTTAGTAATCCAAATAGTGTGGTTTCAGAGGCCATTCAGAATCCGATTAAGTCTCCGTCTTTGAGAGAAATTGCGCAACCGGGACAAACGGTTGCCATTGTTGTAGACGACCATACCCGTGGTCTTCCATGCCACATTCTGATTAATCCCATTGTTGAACAGCTACAAAGGGCAGGTGTGGAAGAAACCGATATTACAATCATCTTTGGGACCGGAACTCACCGCGCTACAACACAAGAAGAACAGCAACAGCTTCTTTGTGACGTCTCTTGTCAAGGTTACCGGGTTGAAGTCCATAACTGCGATGCCGCTGATCTAGTTCACGTTGGAACAACTTCCTATGGAACCGAAGTGGAGATAAACCGAGTATTCCATGAAGCGGATCTACACCTTCTTACGGGTGACATTGGTTATCATTATTATGCGGGATTTGGAGGCGGTCGAAAAAGCCTATTACCCGCAGTTGCTGGGCGAACTGCTATTAACAAAAATCATGGCATGTTAACTCATCCCAAAGCGGTTACGGGAAACCTCGAGGGGAATCCTATTCACCTTGATATGACTGAAGCTGCAAAACTAGCGCGTGTTGACTTTATTGTCAATATTGTACGAAACACCCACAAAGAAATAGTCTCAGCCTTCGCTGGTGACCTTGAACAAGCATTTCTTGAAGGCGTAAAAATAACTGACGAAATGGGTCGGGTTGAAATCCAAGAAAAAGCTGATATAGTAATAACAAGTGCAGGTTATCCGAAGGATATCAACCTCTATCAAGGAACAAAAGCCATGGTTCATGCCCTTGGAGCGGTTCGTGATGAAGGCGTCTTAATCGCTCTCCTTGAATGT
>JABXGY010000056.1 GCA_016550395.1 archaeon
AAATTTCCTCCTAATAAAAAACTTGATCATCTGATCAATAAATAGAATCTACTCTAGTAAAAAAACTGGCAAATGTTTCAAAATGTTTAGTTATGAACTAATGATTTGTCAATAAATTTCATGTTTTGAAGGATTTCTAGTTTTCCTATGGGAGAGGTGAAAATTGGGGGGGGAAGGTTCAACAGAACTAATGATAAGCACTGAGTTTCATATATTCCAGTAAAGCCTCAGGTATTGTGATAATTATGAATCAAAAATATCTTTCTCCTTCGCCTTCGCCTCCGGCTATTCGTGAGGCAATGGCCAAGGCATCTGAACGATCCGAAAAGGGTCTCCCTGTTTATAATTTTGCTAGTGGTAATGTAGGTGCCCTCGCTCTTAATCTCAAGTTGTTTGAGAGCTTTCAAGCACCCGTGGATGCGACTGTACCAGAAGGAATTCGGCTCATAGCAGAGGCGCTGAGAAAGGGTCTGTTGGAGGCGTTTCATCCTCAACCTGCAGGGCTAGGTTATTCTCCTTCAGGGGGGACCACTGCAGTTAAGCAGGCTGCTTTGCGATATTTCAGGGAAATCCACAGCATACCATTAGACGCAGAGGATTTGAAGAAAATTATTGTCACTGCGGGTGGTCAACAAGCGATGGCAGCAAGCCTCCGATCCCTACAACGTGGAACAGAGGTGTTGATGCTACAATGGGATTATGCTCCAATTCCTGCCATACTTAGAGATCATGGCTTAACGGAAATGCGAATAAAACTGGGTGAGGGTCTTTCCTTAGATATCGAAGATTTTCAGACCAAGCTTCGGGAAAACCAAGTGTTTTACTTAAGCATGCCCAACAATCCCACAGGATACACCTCTCCGGAGGATTTGAATACAATCACCGAGAAGATGGAACAACATGCAGGAGGAGTTATTTGGGATGCCCCATACATTTTCATGCTTCTTCGGCTTCAAAAAGAAAAGGCTGTATACGACAAAGCGTTCTTGAACCGGATCCTAGAAAAGTTTAGAGAAGTTGGAAAAACGCATCACACGAACATGTGTATCCTTTCAAGCCTTTCCAAAACCTGTCTCATTGCCGGTTTGCGAGTTGGGATGGCTATCGCTAGCCCCCATTGGATCACTAATATGAACTCAATTATTGGTCGAGAGAACCTGAGTAGCCCCACTCTTTCTTTTGTTGTCGCAAAATACCTCTTAGAAGCTTTCATAGAACATCCAATCATGCATGAATGGACCTGTAAAATCTTGGCAAGTCGCCTTACAACGCTAATGGAGGAAATTCAGGATCATCTCATACTACCTGGAAATAATGCTTTTGGAGCCCTTTACGTCTTGGTGAAAACCCCTGAGGATGGAGTCAAATTTGCCCAAAAATTAGTGGATGAAAACGGCATAGTAACGGTGCCTGGCAGTTCATTTCGCGGAACCTCGACAAAGGCGATTCGCCTTTCACTTGTTGCCACCCCATGGACTAAAGGCGATGAAACATGGATTGACAGTGTCATGGCACTGAAGAAAACCTTACTTCACGCATAATCCACGCAACCAGATAATTAGAGAAAGTATCAACTGAATTGGTATAGATGATATCAAAATTTTATTTTTCTTTTTTCAAAAATCTGGCGATTCATCCCCATGAATGAATTCGGTGGTGTTCTCACTACGTTTCCCGTAATAGAATCTTACTTTTAATACAATACAATGTATTAGTGTCATCAATCAGAGTGAGTGAGGATTGAAGAGTTTGAAGCCTATCCGGTTTGGAGTACTCATGCGAAGATTAGCTCCGCAGGGTCAATTCCCAGAAAGCACTTGGATCCAAAAAGTGCAGAGGTTAGAAATGCTTGGTTATTCTTCCTTTCTTATTACGGATCATTTTAACAATCAATGGGAACCTGTAGCAACCTTGGGCGCTATCGCTATGGTAACCTCGAAACTCAAGTTAGGAACACTGGTTTTTTGTGTTGATTATCGTCATCCTACTGTTCTGGCTCAAGCTGGCGCTACTCTGCATCTCCTCTCCCAAGGACGTTATGAATTTGGAATCGGTGCGGGCTGGACAAAAAAAGAATTTGAACAAAGTGGTTTTCCTTATAATAAGGCTTCAGTGAGAATTGAACGACTTGAAGAGACTCTCCAAGCGATAAAAAGCCTTTGGATTCAAAAACAGACAACTTTCAAGGGGAAGTATATCCATCTATCAAATTATGGACCACCCGCTGAATTGCCAGAAGGAGAATTCCCACCTATCATAGTTGGTGGCGGTGGAAAGAAGCTCTTATCGGTGGCGGGACGCCATGCCGATATTGTCAGTATTGTCCCTTCTTGGCCCAAAGGACGAGTTACTGAAGACAACCTTCGGGCACACACCATTGAGAGCATCCAAAAAAGGATAGACTGGGTAAAAAGTGCTGCGATTGATTTTAAACGGAACCCAGATGAAATTGAGTTTAATACTCTATACCGTTATGTAGCGATAACCGAAGATAAGCAATCAGCCTATAAAGAGTGTGCTAAAATGCTTAATATATCAACGGAAGTTATCGCTGAAAATCCATTTTTCTTGATAGGGTCTGTATCTGAAATCCGAGAGGAAATTAAAGAACTTTACAAAGACCTTGGCATCAGCTACTTCATCATTTCAGGTGATCTACACGAATTCAATTTAATCGAAGAATTCGCAAACTCTATTCTCCAACCCCTTAAACAAGGACTATCCTAATTATAAGAAGAAATGAGTCGATTACGATACCAATTTTATGTCAGCAATCCCTGATGCCAGAATAGTAAAAAGTATATCACCTTCTGGTAAACAAGGTGAGTCTACACGGGAGGTAAGACGGCGTTCACCCTTTCCCTTCCACAAGGATAGTAACCGTTGTCCTAAACCTACCCCTCTTGGACACCGACCCAAAGGGTGTTAGGTTTCCGCCCCTGTGGTCAGGTTAAGTAATATTTCAAAAGGAGGAAGGCATTCGTCCAATATGTTTAACCCAACGTTCTCATTTTCCTTTCTTTTTCTGAGATAGCACTCTACCTAGAGTAAGGGCGAATTTTTCCATTGACTTTAAAGCTTCAGGAACAAGGATCACTGAGAAAAATAAATGGGGTTCACGACGAGCAATTGATAGACGAGTTAAATAAGGAGCCACCTCTTCAAAAGCAGAACGCACCTTTTCTTGTTGAAATAGAGCATCTCCGGTTTCAGGAGTATAGGAGACCACATAGAATTGGTCCACGAGATAATCAACCATTAGTTCTTGAGCAGAACCAGGGTGCTCAGCCAGATCCTCATCAAGTCGTTTTTGTTCCTTGTGTGTAATCAATTCGATACGAGGCTCAGGGAGTTCCTTGAGGTTGGCGCGTATTTGAACTTGATCAGTTCGGTGCCGGATCTTCCAGTAAATCATGGCGAAGGCATTGGAGCGATCAAGAAGCATGATCGTGGCTTCCAATTTCGGAAATGGGCTGTCTGACTCTTGATGATAGGCAAGTTTAGCTCCTGTATTACCAAGGAGTTTCACACTGATCTTCGAGGTTATTGATCTGAACCGTGCACCAAAGAATTGGACGATTCTATTGCGGCGTTTCAACGTCGCCATACGCCCTGTCATCCAGATAAAAATTATCACAAATGCAAATCCAAGCACTACATAAAAGCTGATGATCAACACGTCTTGCATCAGTTATGACCCCAAGGAAGAAAGACTATTTTGTAGTGGTACTTCCTTAACATCTTCTCCCCTTAAGGATATCCGATAGGTATAAGGAATATAACATCAGAAACTCGACAAATAAAAGGATATGAAAACGATGAATCGGGAGCAGCAGGAGTATGAGATGCGTGAAATTGCCATTGAAGCCTGGAATATAATTTTTGGTCGAGCCTTATTCACATATATTTCATTACCAACTCCATGGGTGACTGGCTACCAAATAAATGACCCCGTTGTCACTAACCGTATCCTCTACAGGAACCTTATATGGGTTGGCGTAGGCGAAACTGAGTGTCTCATCTCCCGCGAGGGGGGAGAGCAAAAACGACCCATACTCGATTTCAAACTAAAAGTAACTGTGGATCTTCAAAGGGAAGGTCCTGTTGCACCTAGTTCTGAAACCCTTCAAAAGCATCACGAAAAAAAAGGTCATCAAATAATCAAACAAGGTGAACTACAAGCTGGGGGGCATACTGGAAGATTTGTAGTTTGGAAATCTCATAGACCTCGATTCTACATATTCGGAAGCCCTCGCCTTATTGCAAGAATCGAAGGATACATCCCTTGTGATGAAACCAATCGCCTTCTGACGCTCACTTGGACCTCTCCTTCATCTAATTTGATACTCAAACACTCAGATACACTGATTGCGTGTTTAAACTCCATATTATGTCATGGACATGACTTAGCTCCGGATGAAGCGATTTTTTTCTAATGGAGGATATAATTCATCAAAGTAGAAATTCGACAATTTTGATATTTGTTAGATTTCTTCATAAAAAAATATCAATAGAAACCGTATGCTTATTTATAGACCTCTATACGTATTATCCGACACAGGCGGGAGGGCTATCTATACGAATGTCCTACCGCTGAGAAATCAGGGTGAAATAATATGCCTTACCCTGCAATTTTTGTTGGAATTGGACTAGTGATTTTCATCGTTGGCTATTGGCTCTATGCAAGGTTTGTTGATCGAAGCGTTTGGGCACCTGATTCTAGTGTGAAAACACCAGCACATATGTACATGGATGGAGTGGAGTTCTTCCCCACCTCTAAAAGCGTCCTTTTCGGATTCCAGTTCAAGTCTATTGCTGCTCTTGGACCCATTAGCGGACCATTTATTGCATTGGTCTTCGGCTGGGTCCCTGCATTCCTTTGGATTATCTTTGGAACCTTCTTCATCGGCTGGATCCATGACTACACAGCTGTGATGATTACAGTTCGAAGCGAAGGAGAATCATTCGGTCCTGTCTGCTACCGATTAGTCGGTTCTCGTGCCCGTAAAGGGTTAATGGGATTCATCATCTTCTATCTGATACTAGTGATGGCTGTATTCGCATACATCTGCGGTGCCTTCTTCAAAGCATTCCCGCAAAGCATCATTCCTACAATTCTAACCATTGTTGGAGGCTTTATCGCAGGAATCCTGATGTATAGATTGAAAATCAACATCATTATCGCAACCGTGGTCGGCATCATCTTTATGGTCATTGGCGTCGCGGCAGGACTGTGGCTAAATATGGTGGGACTTCTCGCATGGGTTGCTGCAACACCTAGGGAGTGGTGGATTGGTCTTGCACTGGTTCTCGTCTTCTTTGGTGCTACTTTAGCAATAACTGACTGGGCCCAACCCGTAAACTATATTGCGTTCTGGCCGTGTTTTGCTGCCATCATCCTACTCATCGTTGGTGCCCTGCTTAGCCCATTACTCACAATGCTATACCCATTAGACCCCGTCCTTATTCAAGGACTACCATTTTATCCACCTACAGCGACTAACCCATTGTTACCATTCTACACAGATGCTAATGGACCAATTTGGCCCATACTATTCGTAGCAATTGCGTGTGGAGCCATCTCAGGTTGGCACAGCCTGGTTGGTAGCAGTGCGACAGGCAAACAACTCAATCTTGAAACTGATGCCCTGCCTGTTGCAGGAGGTTCAATGTTTCTTGAAGGTGTACTTGCTATGGCGGCTATGTCAGCCTACGTTGTCATTGCACCTGCAGCGGTGGTCCCTTCATGGTTCCTTAACTTCCCGACTGGTGCGGCGATCATTACTCAAGGAATGTTCGGTGGATCAGCAATTTCTGGACCGATTCTTATCGCCTTCTTTGCGATGGTTCTGGAGCTTTACGCGATCACGGTGTTACAGTTGATGCCACGGTTCTTCCGCATGGCTGCTGCTGATCTGTCGGGAACATCTGTAATCGCTCCGCTCTTTAAGAACAAGTGGATTGGCGCATTAATAGGCATCCTTATTGCCTTCGCTTTCGCAGCTACTGGTGCCTGGTACCATATCTGGCTCCTATTCGGTGGTAGCAACCAACTTCTCGCAGGGCTTTGCCTAATGTTGGGATCCGTTTACCTCATCCGTAACAAGAAACCAACCAAATATACACTAATTCCAGCCTTTTTCATGATCATAACATGTCAGGCTGCATTACTTTGGGAGTCTTGGGTCTTCCTACGAACATGGGTTCCAGGGACGTGGAATGCTTTTACTCCAACAGGTTGGGTTGCATCAGCAGGTAGCCTTGTAGCAGATCTAGCGGCCGCTGGTGTTCTTTGGCCAGCACAATTATTGACAGGAATCATGGCATTCATGGCTATTGTACTGTTCATACTGGGTTGCTTAGTATTCTATGACGCATTCAAAGCATGGCGACATGGTCCTGAATCAGAAGTTGAGGCAACAGCGGAGTAGCCACAAGGCTTCCACTTTGCCTCTTCCCCTCTTTTTTTTATCGTTGTAGAGGTAAAAATTATCGGATTACCCATGGACTTATTGGGGAATAAGATTCTAGACAGTATTTGTGGTAATCCTTTGAGAATGTTTAAAGCAATTAGGGCTGCCCTTGAGGGAATCTGGCAAGCTCAAAAAGTAAGTCTTGCAGAACCTCTGAGAAAATTAAAAACCAATTATGACCATGCCCTCATGTTCATTGCTCTAGGTGATTTGTTGGGGTTTCCGTTCCAAGCAACCTTTTACTCTCGCTTTCTTTTTGTGCATTGGATCTTTCATATTGACTCTTGGAAGAGACGAATTTTGAAAGAACAGGATGTACTCAATAAAATTTCTGATTAAGTTAGCCTTATTTTTGTTCCATCATAAGAATTATAGGCGGTTAGCAATCTAGCTTTAACCCTGAGGCAATAGCTATGTCTCCAGAAGATGAAAAAGACGCTCCAGAAGAGAAGGGCAGCGTTAAAGGAACTGTAAAGGATTTCTTCTATGGGATGGCAATGCAAGGTATGGTACGGTATGCCTTGAAGACACGTATGTACCTTGAGCACCTGTTCATGCTCATCACCCTTGGTGACATGCTGGGCATTCCAATCCTTCCACCCTACTATTCATTGAAGCTTCTACCCTACGCAGTGCCGAATATCAAAACCTGGAAACGCACATTATTCAAGGAACGTGATTTCACTGATGCGCTCTTCTAAGCTGGCGCTGCCTTCCTCAAACTCATAGCGTCTTAGGGTGAAACATCATGGCACAAAAAATGAGTGACTATTACAAAGCTAACCCGGATCTACGTATAGCGGTTTTTGCCGGAAAAGGTGGTCTTGGAAAAACTACATGTAGTGCAGCCCTTTCAGATTGGTTAGCAAGGGAGGGACGACGCGCTCTTTGTTTTAGTACTGATCCCCAAGCTTCGCTTTCCGATATTTTTGAAAAAGACATCTTTGGAAAGGGCAGACAAGAGCTAGTAGACCAGTTGTATGTGATGGAAATTGACGCTGATAAAAGAATAGCCGCTTTTCAACAAGAGGTTAGACAAAAAATCCTGGATATGTATGGAATTAAGGAAATTCCTAAAGAGATTGACGAATATATCACTGCAGCAGCTGCAGAACCGGCGATGCACGAATCCGCCACCTATGATGCAATGGCGGGATTATTAGCGTCTCAGGAATACGATTTCTATGTCTTTGATATGCCACCCTTTGGTCATGGAATACGAATGGTTTCAATGGCCCGAATTCTGGACATGTGGATTGACAAGATGGAGGAGACACGCTTAAAAGCTCAAGAATATGGTGATACTGCGTACCAACTTCAACAGAAGGGAGCTGGTGCTGGTCAAGATGAAATGTTGAGGGAATTACAAGAGATTCGTGAGAAGCTAGGCTTCTTTCAAGACATTCTGACGGATAGTAAACGAACCGCCTTTTACATGGTTGTAGCTCCAGAGAAGATGGCAATTCTAGACACAGAACGAGCACTAGACATGTTCAGACGAATGGATATCACACTGACTGGGGTAATCGTCAATCAAGTTTATCCCCGTGAGCTCCTCAAACGCAAGGATCTAAGCCAGTTCATGCGCGATCGCATTGAGATGCAACAAAAGTACATGATTGAGATAGAGAAGAAACTGGGGGATTATGTTTGTGCAGTAATTCCAATGTTCGACCGGGAACCAAAGGGGCTTAAGATGATAACCAAGGTTGCTGACATTATGATGAATTGGAGCGGAAAAATCGTGGAGGACTAGTAAGATGTCAAAAATAACATTCACGGATTTCGTAGAGAAACATCCAAAGATTAAGTTTTTTTTCACAGGGGGCAAGGGTGGTGTTGGTAAGACCATTAGTGCTGCTGCCATCGCACACTATTTTGCTTTCACAGGAAAGAAAACACTCATTGCATCCCTGAATCCTGTTCACTCGCTCTCGAGCCTATATGGACAGGATATATGGGGGAAAGGCACTCAGAAAATTGATGGTGTGGAAAATCTTTGGGCCGTAGAGGTCGATATTAAAGACAAAATCGGTACTTATCGTGATCAACTTACTGAACGCATTACATCATTCCTGAAATGGGCAGATATTCCAGTTGACCCTTCTTCGTTCATCGATATTGCTGTAACCAATCCTGCCTTTGAAGAGTCTGCCCAATTTGATGCTATGACGGATATTATGCTCGAAGAAGGGGAAGATTACGAAATCATTGTCTTTGATTGTGCAGCGGTAGCTAACGCAATTCGGCTTCTTGGACTTAGTAAGATTTACGACCTCTGGCTAGCGCGCATGATTGAAAGCAGAAAAGAGGCGCTCTCTCTTCGAGTCAAACTTTCCTTCAGAAAACAAAAGGTCGCTGAGGAGGTTAAAAGTGACCCGATGATGGCTGACCTTCTACGTCAGCACACTAAAATGAAGAAGGCTAAGGCCATCTTAAACGATGTAGAGAAGACCGCATTCGTTTTTGTCACAATTCCCTTGGCTCTTCCCATTGCTGTGGTCCGACGATTTATTACGATGGTGCGGGCGTTCGATATTCCAGTAGGTGGGGTCTTTGTGAATCGTATTATACCAAGGGAAGCAGCAGAACAGGATCCCACTGACTACATGAAGAATAGCTTTGAGCAACAGGCTCGTTACATGGGAATGATTGATGAACAGTTGGGAGATCTTGTCAGTGCATATATTCCCCTATATCCAACAGAGGTAGTTGGTATCGAGGGAGTCGCTCAAGTCGTTGAGGATATGTTGAGTTTCACTCCCGACTAATCGCCATTAACCTGTCTGTTGGAGCGATCCATCCTGTTTATCCCCACCCTAATCACAAATAATAGAAGCATAAACATCGAGGTCCGAGAGAGCAGAGGAGGATTACGCTAAATTTTGGTAATGAGTTGCTTTAGGGTAGAATGATGCCGTTGCTCGTCTTCAAGGATATGCTCCAGTAGTCGTCGGACAACTCCTTTGCCAAGCATTTTGATCTCTTTCTTCAAACTCGTAATCATACCCTCTTCCAACTCGATATGCCGCTCTAGTTCAAGGGGAACAACATACTTACCGATTTTATGGCTCAATAGTAGATCCCATTCGGAAGGTGGCGTCTCGACTAATGCTTTCTTTATAGCTTCAAATACCCTCTTGTGTTTGGTGGAATCCATCATGAGCTCTTCAAAGATAAGTCTGAAGGCAAAATGGTCGACTATGTCCATAGCTTCTTTGTAGAGCTCAACAGCTGTCTCTTCAATTTTGATGTGGCTTTCTAAATTTTTGATAAGCTCGTCGCGATCCATCAAATCCTCACCTAGATTATCATAACGGAGGTACCACATTTTCTATCACGCAGGTATAAGATATTTCTCGTTTCTCTAATCAAACTCGATGAAAATTTTCCTCAACAATAATTAGCCTCCAATAAACCTCCAGCATATCAGATATTCCGGTAATTACTGTAAAAGCATTGATATCCTAAAAGGAAAAAAGGATTAGTACAATCTAGATAATGGTTGTATCAATGCTGGGAGAATTTCTTGTCACATTAGCCAATAGAGCATTGCCAATTCAAGGGTGCCGTTGGAGAGGATTTGGAGAAGGAGAGAAGTGGGGATGGGTTTTGATAGGAGCCGTGTTACTCACATTTGTTTTGTTCCTTGTAATTCTGACCATTCAATTTATCGTTGGACCCTTACTGGCAGGCGGAAGCTAATGAGGAGAACATTGTCCTAAAGAAACAAGCTACAATATTTAGACATTTTTGCTCAAGTGGGGAGTAAGGGATATTGATGGTCGAAACGAAAGCACTTAGATTTAGGAAATGAAGAAGGTCTAAAACTGATTGTTTAGATGTCACAGGTAAATCTTTGGTGAGACAATTATGACCTTACTATTGGAACCACAAGACATCCATCGGTTGGATATCAAGTACAGAGAGAAAGAAGATGTAGCATACGGATATGCTGTGGTGCACCTTAAGGAAAAAATTGGAGAGATTAGCACTTTTCACTTTACCTTCTCTATGAGCAGTCAAAACTTCAAAGAACAGTTAGCTGCATTAGAAAAGGCTGCAGAAAAGGGCAGCTTCCGATTAGATCTTCGCGAGAAGTCGCGTATTGGTTTAACCTTTGAGAGGCTTCTAGCCAGTACTCTCGCAGGTACTCAATATAGAAATCGTGGCTGTCCAGCATGTCGGATGATCGATACTTTCATTGCTGGCGGTCGTTAGTCTGGACTATTTTAATTATGAATATTGAAGCCCAAATCTAGAAGAAACAGTGGTCACTAGGATCTACTTTTCTCTCCGTCTATTCACCCAGTCATATTACAGCTGAATCTTTTCTTCGCATAGAATCATTTGGAGGAGCTGAGGATTATCTATCGATATTCCATCAACTTCCCACTGAATTGCTTGGCACATCGCTTTCTTCGTATTCAACACCCAAGTATTGATGCCCAAATCAACCCCGTCCCACTCCTCCACCAACTCCTTTGACAGAAACCTGAATTGTGGGTTCACGACATCCACTCTCAATTCCTGCGCTATCCTTACCGGATTTTTCAGGGGATAATTGTACGAGAGCTGAGTTATTATCTCCCCATCTTACACCTGGAGCGGGGTTATCATCTCAAAAACTCCTGATGTAAACAGCACCTGTCTACCCCACTCCGTTACCTAATCACAACAAGCTCAGGGGCATGAACGCTAAGCGTCTCTGCATACACAGCCTTAAAAAGAACAAAAAACTCAGGCTCATTCATTCCAACATAAAACCACTCACAATTAACAAGAAAAACCTAAAAAGAAGTGATGTCGTGGAATGAATGCGCAAGTATGGTCAGTGAATCTCGAGCATGGGGAACGCTGGTGGTATGCCCATGTCATCGAATTACCTGGTTGTTTTACCCGCGGACAAACTCGCGGAATAGTACTTAACAAGCTCCTTCAAGCCATTACCCAGCATCTCGCATTTCTTCAGAGGAAAGGACAAAAACTTTCGGTCAAAACACAGGAGTTTCAAGTTGTTGAGGAAACCAATGAGATTCCCGAACTCGGTGAGGCTGGGGGCGCTGTTGCCCTCTTTACCTCAGACCTAGCTCCCCTTTCTCAGGTTGAGTTCAACCAGTTCCTTCATCTGATGGAGTGGAATCGAGAGGACCTAGTTGCCCTCGTACAACCAGTAACAGACGCAACGCGAGATGTCCGTCTGATACCCACGAAATGGACAATCAATGAGACACTCCGACATATTGCGAATGCTGAAGAATGGTACATCTCACGATTGGGTCCTGCCATTCAAAGCGAATACGAAAGTCTACTCAATCAAACTCAACATTACCGCGAAGAGAAATCAATCCTCGCGCATCTCGCAGCGGTCCGCCACTGTGCGTTCCACGTTCTTAAGAAAGCCTTTTCACAAGGAGTTTCTCGCACTTTTACTCGATCAACATACACCCGTCATCCCCATGAACGCTGGACCCTCCGGAAAGTGTTACGCCGTTTTGTCGAACATGAAGGTGAACATATTCACGTGATAGAACAGCTCATTGCAACTCAGTCTCGCAGCAGCTGATCGCATAGGATGTACTCCTTTAAACTCTAGATAAGGTTCTGAGAGCACGCAACGTCACCCATTTACTAGGTTGCTTCTCCTCTTCTAATTGGATTAGGGCACGTTTGGTTTCAGAGAAGTCAAGGAGCCACCGACCATCGGGTTGTCGCTTGCTCTTGATGAGATGGAGGCTGTCGTTTAATCGGGGTTCCCGAATACCAAGGCTAGTGAGGATATCGGTGGCTTCCAATGCATCACTGCGCCAATAGCGCGGGAAGGAAAATTTCGTCCAAGCTGGGCGGGCCTTAGGCTGCCCTTTCTTATCGACACGATACAAGTACACCCGATTCTCTAAGCAGGTTTCCACTTCTCGTTTGATGATGGCACGCTGCCGTTTAGAGCGCCTTCGTGGGGGGATTAAACTGAGAGCGCTAAGAGCTTTGATGGTTCCCATATAGCAATTGGGGGGTCGCACCTTCTTCGGATCCGCTGAATAGACCGAACAATACCAACCACCCTTTTCCTGATGGTATTCCTCCAGAAACGCCAATGCCTGCGCAACAAGGGGATGATCTTCACAATCGAGTAATAATGCCGCGCGTAAAACGACGGCGGTGATACACCAGGCAAAAGTTGGCTGCTTATCATAGCTCCTTGTGCTCTCCGCAGGACGATAAGTCATCAATCCAGAATCCCGTTGATAGTACCTATGAAGGTAGTCAAGGGTTCGGGTGATCGCATCGTTTCGAATCGCGCCCAACTCACCTAACAATAGTAGCGAATAGATGGGACCCGTTTCTGCCCACAGCCCCCTTTTATACGTCGGCCACCTCCCATCCGCTTCGTGCCGGAGCAATTCCTTGACGAAGGCATTCTTCTGAATGGCCACTCGCGCCTCTACAACATCAGGGTGATCCACGGTCATTTTCAGTAAATCCTGAAGACACCGCCACCGCACTGAGGGATTATCCTTTTCCAACAGCCACCTTGTGGTGTCTGATTTCAACAAGGATTTCCACTTACTCATACCTCAACACTTCCTAAAAGGTGACATGACTACTATAGCAGGTCTATGCCTTAATGGAGATCTAGAGATGCAGTCTTTTTATATAATCCACGATGCCTCCTCGCCCTGCGGTATGGAATCTTCTCGTGGATTTAGACAAAAAGAGATTCAAATTTTTAGATTCCGTAGATTATCAGGATGCATTGAATTCTTCTTGCAAGAAGGGTAGAGGGAAATCTAAGCCCCTAGGCTGATTGTATACTAATGCTAGTTTTATCATGCATAAAGTGTCAAAATAGCTTTATCCAGAAGAAGAGAATTGTCTGTTAGTTTGTATTCCGCCAATATCAGCGTATGAGAAATGTTATGTTAATAGTAATGGGAATGACGAGAAGGAGAATTGTAAGTAAAAAGGAGGTTAGTCATCAGTCTGTAAGGTTAGTGTTGATGTTTGATGCGAGTTAGTAAGCGTTCGACTGCTTGCTGGAAAGCCTGTGCCACAGGAGTTTTGGATTCAGCGACGATGAAAGGCTTGCCTTCATCAGAGAGGGTCATGACGCGGTGGTCGAAGGGGAGGTCGCCTAGATAGTAGAGGTTGAGGTCTTTGGCGGCTTGTTTTCCGCCGCCTTTGCCAAAGATGTTGGTGACTTCGCCGCAATGGGGGCAGTGGAAGCCAGACATGTTTTCGATGAGACCAAGAATGGGAACACTCATTTGGCGGACCATATTAGCAGCTTTTCGGGAATCGAGGAGGGCGACTTCTTGGGGTGTAGTGACGATGATGACGCCGTCGAGATCTGAGAGGAGCTGCATGATGCTAAGGGATTCATCGCCTGTACCAGGTGGAAGGTCGATGATGAGGTAGTCGAGGTTACCCCAATTGACTTTCGAGAGAAATTCACTGATGACCCGCATTTTAAGGGGACCTCGCCAGATGACGGGAGTGTCAGCTGTTTGGAGTAGGAATTCCATGGAAACTATAAGGACATTTAGTGGTCCGACGACGGGTTCCAACCCTTTATCACCACCGACCATTCGAGCACCTTCCATGCCGAGCATTTTGGGGACATCTGGTCCGTGGATATCAGCATCAAGAATACCGACGGTGTTTCCCTTCCACGCGAGGGCCGTAGCTAAATTCACAGCTACTGTTGATTTTCCGACGCCTCCTTTTCCGGAGAGGATGACGATTTTGTGTTTGATGTGACGCATCCGCTCTGCAATTTCTTGCTCTGCACTGGTTTGGGCACCAACCTTAAGGTCTTTAGGAATTGTCCCAGATGGGTTTGTGGGTTGTTTAGCCATCTTTATGCTCACATTCCAAAATATCAAGTGATTTAGGTGGTCCTTAATGGGGAGCACCTTTAACTTTCCGCATCCGTCAAGATGGCATAAGGCTCAAAAGTGCAATAGTTGCTATTGAGCACCTATCATTGTTCATGGAGCAACTTGTATGGTGAAAGTAATTGGTCATCGCGGAAGTGGCAGTGGTCTATTGGAGAATACGTTACAAGGAATGAAACTGGCCTTGGCATGGGGTGTGGATGGTATTGAGTGCGATGTTCAAAGTTCTCAGGATGGCGAGCTTATAGTATTTCATGATAGTTCCTTGGATCGCTTAACAAACGGAACCGGGCTAGTGGCAGAACATTCGTTAGAAGAATTGAAACAGCTCAAAGTCAGCAACCAAGATAGAATTCCAACTTTAACTGAATTACTTACACTGCTTAAACCCCATCGCGATTTGATAATCGACATTGATATCAAAGTTCAAGATATCGAAGCAGAGATTTTGAAAGAACTACAAACTCAAGACTTGATTGACCAGACAATTCTCTCCTCTAAGGCTACACAGATTATGCGGAAGATACGTGATTTGAACGCAACCATCGAAACTGGTTTGATATATGAGTATAATTATGAAGACCCAATTAGTATTGCAATTAATATTGGATGTAAGGCCCTCTTTCCTAGACTCGATTTGGTTTCAAAAGAGCTCGTTCATGCGTGTAAACAGAATGGTTTGAAGTTGAATCCATGGTCAATCAATTCAGAAGAAGATATGCGGCGATTTATCGACTTGGGTGTTGATTGGATAATTACCGATAATCCACAACGGTTGCTCAAAATTCAAGATCGAATGGATAGGTGATATTATGCGAAAATTACTTCATGAGCTGGTGTTAGCTGATGCACCTCCTGGTCGTGAAAGTGAAGTTCGTGATATTATGATTCGCGAAGTCGAACCGCTTGTTGATGATCTGCATGTGGATGCTTTGGGAAATGTAATTGCTCGACGGAAGGGTATAACCAAAAAGACTTTCATGCTGATTGCGCATCAGGATGAGGATTGGGCCTTACTGACTACACATATCGATGAGTCAGGATTTCTTCGATTTACGCGTCTGGTAGGACACCGTTGGAATCTTCTTGGACAACGAGTATTAGTTCATGGAACAAAAGGGAAAAAACCAGGAGTTGTCGGATTACCTGCACCTCATCTTATTCCGGTGAAGGAACAACAACGGGGGTATCGACCCGAATTCGACAAAATGTTCATAGATTGCGGAACTAAAACTGCTGATGATGCTCAAGCGATTGGATTGGAGGTTGGACAATATGTGACTGCTGTGAAGCATTTTGGTGAACTCGCGAATAACCGGTTAATCGGTAATTGTTTTGATAACCGAGCTGGTTTAGTTGCGATGATTGAAACACTGCGACGCACACATCAACAGGATCTGGGCATGAACCTTGTTGCGGTCGCTTCGGTTCAAGAGGAATTAGGCACTCGGGGAGCTCGACCTGCAGCGTTTGCTATTGAGCCGGATTATGCAATTGCTTTGGATGTTTCAGCAACTGGTGATCACCCTAATATCAAGGAGGATCTCATTCCAGTGAAACTAGGACAGGGACCCACCTTGCTTAAAGCAGATCAATATCATGTTACCTCTCAACTTCTTAATGCTTGGATAACATCGCTAGCGGAAAAGCATCAATTTCCTTTACAAGAAGTTGTATTACGAACCCCGATACACTTTGGTACTGATGCAGCTGCTGTTGAGTTAGAAAAATCAGGCAGTATGACTACAGCGTTACTTGTGCCCACTCGGTATTTCCATACCACAAATTCAGTTATTGACTATTCTGATCTTGAAATCTTAGTCCAGCTCTTAGTGAAATGCCTTGAATCCCTCGACCAACTAGTCAAGGGGGAGGACTAGTGGAAAACCTCTAAAATAATCTATTAGATTATTCAATGAGCCCCAAATCACGCATATGATCTGCTAGGAGATAAATGGATTTTCTGGTGATAGTCTCTTTGTTAGTTCCCGCGCAAACTATCCTACCACTGCTAAAGATGAGGAAAACTGCTTTGGGGGTTTTCATTCGGTAGATAAGCCCGGGGAATACTTCGGGTTCATACAAACAGCGTTCGAGTGCCATTTGCGCCATGTCGAGGTCAACCCGGCTGTGTAAGTCGCCACTGGCGACGATGTTTTGAATGGTTATCTTTGGTGTTCCACTGACTGTAATGCCGGCTTTACGGATTTTAGCTATCACATTTTCGACGGCTTTTTCAGCTTCACTTTCCCGGCGTAGACCGGTTATTACCATACGGCCACTATTGAAGACGAGAATGGTGGCTTTAGGATTTTTTACTCGCAACATTAATCCGGGGAATTGTTCAGGGTTATATTCAGCATCACGTTGTTTACGGGCAAGAAGATTTAGATCGATTTTCGCGTCGACTTCGACGCTGGCAACTACATTTTCAATTTTATATTTTGGCCTCTTCGTCACGAAGGACACCTCCCAGTACAGCTGAGTGTGCATTTATAAACCGTTTATAAACTCTTTATAAAGCAGCGATTGCCCTTATAAACTTTTTATACTATACACTTGCCGTAACAGAACCGAAAAAATGAAAGAAGTCGGCTTTTGCAGAGCCGAAATATGTAATTTGTATTCGGTTATGTATAGGGTCCTGGTGTTGTGCTAATAGCGTCACGTTTTGTAGACATGGCTACGGCGTATTCCTCATAAGCTTTCAGCATTTCTGGTGTGATACTGGGTTTGATTTTGTCAAGGGCGGATTCAAAGTGTTTCGCTTTGACAATAGCTGCATCTTCTTCAGTACGGATGGAATACATACCCGCTTCACGAACGACATTTGCGAGGTCGGCGCCAGAGTAGCCCTCAGTGATTTTAGCGATTTTTTGAAGGTCTACATCATCGTGTAGTGGCATATTGCGTGTGTGAACTTGGAGAATTTCTAAGCGTGCTTCTTGATCAGGTGCATGGACGAGGATGATTCGGTCGAAACGACCAGGTCGCAGGAGAGCCTTGTCAATGATTTCAGGGCGATTGGTCGCAGCGATAACAACGACGTTTTTGAGTTCTTCCATCCCATCTAATTCAGCTAGTAGCTGATTAAGAACGGATTCGTAGACATGGCTGCCATGCCACTGACCCCGTGCAGGAGCTAGACTATCAAGCTCATCAAAAAAGATAATGCTGGGAGCCACCTGTCGAGCTTTTCGAAAGATTTTCCGAATGCCTTTTTCAGATTCACCGACCCATTTACTGAAGATTTCAGGACCACGGATAGCTATGAAGTTGGCTTCGCTCTCGGTAGCTACTGCTTTTGCCAGAAGTGTCTTGCCTCCACCAGGTGGACCCACAAGGAGGATACCCTTTGGGGGATCGACCCCTACTTTTTCGAATTTGCTAGGATATTTGAGTGGCCATTCGACGGCTTCTCGTAATTCCTCTTGGACGTCCTTTAAGCCACCAACATCTTCCCAGGAGACTTTGGGGATTTCAAGGTAGACTTCTCGCATAGCCGATGGTTCCGCCCTACGGAGAGACTCATCAAAGTCTGCTCCAGTTACTTCGAGATCCTCAATAATTTCGGGCGCAATAGGGTGGTCCTCATCTAAATTGATTTTCGGTAGAATGCGGCGAAGCGTATTCATAGCCGCTTCACGTGCAATCGCCGCGAGATCAGCACCCACCATACCATGCGTTGCATCAGCTAGTTGGTCAAGATCCACGTCCTTTGCAAGGGGCATTCCACGAGTGTGGATGAGTAATACTTCCTTACGTCCACTTCGAGTTGGAACGGGAATTTCAATTTCTCGATCGAATCGTCCTGGACGTCGTAGAGCAGGATCTAAAGCGCCTTCACGATTAGTCGCAGCGATGACGATAACGCGTCCTCGGGCTTGAAGGCCATCCATAAGAGCTAGAAGCTGAGCGACAACTCGGCGTTCCACTTCACCTTGGACTTCTTCACGTTTGGGTGCAATACTATCAATTTCATCAATGAAAATAATGCTAGGTGCTTGTTGAGAAGCCTTATCGAATAGCTCACGAAGGCGTTTTTCGGATTCACCATAGAATTTGCTCATGATTTCAGGACCGTTAATGGAAATAAACGTAGCATCTGATTCATTGGCAACAGCTCGTGCGAGAAGGGTTTTCCCGGTCCCAGGTGGACCAAACAATAAGACTCCCTTAGGTGGATCAATACCAAGGCGGTCGAAGAGTTCGGGATGTTTCAGGGGGAGTTCTATCATTTCGCGGACACGAGCAATGGCTTCATCTAAGCCTCCAATATCTTCGTAAGTTACAAGAGGAGCTTTAGCGGTTACTTCTACTGCCTCGGGTTGAATTTGGATAATTGTATCTTCAGTGATTTTTACAACACCTTTAGGCGTTGTGTTCGTAACGATGAATTTAATTTCCCCAAGAGCAAAGGGTGCTCCTGCACTTCGCATCATTGCTTCAAACAATGAATAATCGTCACTACGGTAAGCTCCAGCTCCTGCGGTGCTAATAATATCACCGTGAGCAACCGGACGTTGATTCAGACTAGGTTTTACAGCCTCCCCTTCAGCGACAATTCTGACGCCGCGTTGGGCGGGAGCTAAGACAACCCGCTTGGCAGGGGGAGGATCAATCCGCTTAACTTCAACAAATTCACCAATTCCAGTCCCTGAGTTATTGCGGACAAGTCCGTCCATGAATATTTTTCCTGATCCAGCATGAATCGATTGTCCACGCCAAACCCTCGCACCAGTGGTTTTTTTCCCAATAATCTCAATTATGTCACCAGAGGTAACACCTAAGTGTTCCATGACCTTCGGATCAACACGAACGATACCTCGTCCAGCTTCGTCGCTGGGGAGAGAGACGACTCGAAGTTGAATGTTTTCAGGCATTAGTCAATTTCCTCCATTAAATCAATTAAGCGTTTACGTACAGATCGGAACTCGGTTGCCATTATTTGGAAGAGTGCATCATAGGTGTCAAAGTAATGGTCAATCATTGCTGTAAGAAGCTCATCACCCGCATCGGTTAGACGATAGTAGCGACGCATGGGTCCACGCCCTTGACTTCGAACCTTGACGTCTCCTTTGATCCACCCGTTTTCTGCAAGCCGATTGAGCAGAGGATAGATGGTTCCTGGTTCCAATTGAATACGACCCTCCGACATATCTTCGATTAGAGAGGAAATACGTGCTCCGTATAAAGCTTCCCGGCGTAATAGGTTAAGGACCCAAAACTCAAGAAAGCCTCTGTTGATTTCACGTGTCCACTCTCGGAGTTTATCGATGGTTTTGTCGACAGGGGTTTTAGTCATTTTCTTTCCTTCGAATACATAGTTTAACTATATAGTATGACAAAGCAGTAATACTATTCTTTATAAACCTACCTCTCTTCCAAATAACAAAAACAGCCTTATTCATAATAAAAGCTGAAAACTGACAACGGTTTCCTAACCTCCCAGTTAGAAAGACTTTAAAAGCTACACCAAACATTGGCTCTGCACCCGATGACCCGAAAGTATAAGGTGAGCTACCTAGTGAAACTGTCTCTTCGCTTGAGCATTTTACTGATTGCAGCACTAATTTTAGTTTCAGCATTTGGTATCAGCGCTTATTCGACAGTATCGGCTCAGCCCCCACCAATTCAAATCAATGACATTGTGGTACCTAATGAAGTTGCTCAAGACGGAAATGGACAGGTACAGGCAACTATAATCAATCTCCAAAACCAGTCCTTTGATGGTTTTGCGAAATTCTATGACGATTTAGATGAAATTAACAGCTATGATCCATCTGATCCTTTCATACCACAATTGAATTTCACAATCGCAGCGGAATCAGAATTGGATCTTGTTCTCCCCTACAAAGTTGCTTACAATGCGACAATCGGGTTACATATCGTGACATTCGAGATTGATGTTGGGGGATTTTCATTCCTCTTTAACCAATATGAAATCACTGTAATTCCTGTAGCCACTATCTCATCACTCGTTCCTGGACATGTGTTTACTCAGTCGCAAGTAGGAACTCTTCTTGTCTCTATTGAAAACCATGTGGATCACCTGGTAAATGTGAGCTTGGATGTCTATGGACCGAAATTTGTGAATGCATCAGAGGAAGTAGAGCTCTCACCTGGGCAGAATAATATTGTTATTCCGATTTTGAATAACGCCACCCACGTCTATGATTTTGGTATTTCTCCAGTGAATGTGTCTATGTATTATAATGATGAGCTGATTGGGAGCCAAGTAATTCTAGTCCCTGTCGACATGACGCTACTCAATAAAATCTTAGCAGTTATTTTACCAGCAAGTATCTTCCTTATTCTTGTTGTCTTCTATGCGTTCCGAAAACGGCGACGAGTGCGGCAAACTGCAACCGGCGAATAGCATTAAGAGGGAGATAGCCACTCTCTAGTTTGTTGTACTATCCAAGTGGTGAAACTATGAGCCAACCCCCGGATGATTGGGAGAAACTGCGACAAGAAATTCTTGAGTGTCAGCAATGTCCTCTAGCAAAATCGCGAACACAAGCCGTTCCAGGTGTGGGACCCAACGATGCTCAACTCATGTTTATTGGGGAAGCTCCCGGTCGACAGGAGGATATTCAAGGAGAGCCCTTTGTGGGAGCCGCAGGTCAGCTCTTAACGAAGTTATTAGAACAAGTAGGTATCAAAAGGCAGTCAGTTTTTATCTCTAATGTAGTAAAATGCCGACCGCCTGAAAACCGGCAACCTACCCACATTGAGCGGGCTACCTGTCGTCCATTCTTGAACCGTCAAATCCAGTATATTCAACCGCGGGTTATTGTGTTAGTTGGACGAGTTCCAACGGAGACTATTTTGGAAACAACAGTGAGGATGGGTGCGATGCATGGTCGAGTCTATCATCGCAACGGTAGGACTTTCTTTGTGATGTATCACCCCGCAGCAGGCCTCTACAATCAAACTCTTGTTCCAACCTTAGAAGAGGACATGCAGAAATTAAAGTCGATAGCAAATAATGACCGAGTACCATCAGAGGAGCGGGAACAAGGACAACTCCCTTTGAGTGAGTTTTTCTCTGAAGAAAAAAAATGAACGCCCACTAAAAGATACTATTTTTCATCTTCGAGGGCTGCTTCAAGTTGTGCACGGCGTCGTTGAAGGAATGATTGGAGCTCACCTTGCATTTGTGCACGAATACCTATGCCACCCGTTGCAGCCATAGGAGAGGTCGGTGTTCCTGGTGGCGGTGCAGCCATACCTGGTGGTGCACTAGGTCCTGCAGGAGTTGCAGGTGGCATTCTAGGACTAGGTGGTGGCGTAAGAGGAGCTTCAGCAGCATCAGGAGTTCCAGTAGATGGCGCCATGGCACGTGTCCCACCGATTCGGAGCACTGTATCAACTTGAGTTTCAATCTTGGATAACCGGGTCCTCATTTCGTCAAGTTGTTTTTCTAAAGCGCCAACCCCGTTAAGAAAAATTGTTGCTACTCTTTCAAGGACTTGGGCTAGTTCTTCAACTTTCTTAGACATATCCTTTTCCGCTGCTAGAAAATCAAAACCACCAAATGCCATTCTATTTCGACTTCACTGTAGATTAATTAGTTTAAAACCTTGTGGGGTATGAGGGCTGTTCCAAGCAGTTTTTAGAGAAAATCAATGAATAAACAATTCCTACAATTATTATCCAATGGAAGTCTCAGATATGTCCCCTTCCCGAGTGTACACACGGTTAGTAACACAGCTACTAGGCGTACTTCATCGTCGCAACCAACGGAAACGCATAGTGGATCTCGAAGGACTTCAGGTTCAGATATGCCCCCATGTCTTCAACCCATTAACGGCTCGAACGACAAAATTTTTTATCGAACATATGCGAATTCAGTCTGATACACGGGTATTAGAAATCGGTACTGGAACCGGAGCAATCGCCGCTGCAGCAGGAAAGAGAACTAGCCCTGTTATTGCTACGGATATCAATCCATATGCCGTAGAATGTGCTCAGGAAACAATGAGACTGAATGGTTTGACAAATCGGGTTACAGTATTATTAGGTGATCTTTTTTCGCCAGTTCAGTCTAAGACCTTTGATGTAATTCTGTTTAATCCTCCGTATTTTGAACTCCCAGCCCGAAGCTGGATTGAAAAAGCATGGTCAGCGGGACCGAATTGCGAGCTCATCGCCCGGTTTCTCTCCGAAGCCCGTCTGGTCCTGGAAAAAAAAGGTAATATTCAGATATTATTTAGTTCCGCGGCGCCCTTAAGAAAACTTCTCGTCTTAATACGAAAGGCAAGATTTTCATTTCAAGTGATAGCTAAGGGTCGAGTATTGGGGTTTGTAGAGACTGCGTATTTATTCCAGCTCTTTTGACTTACCTCGGAGTTTTTCTAGCACTCTTCCCCAAGGGATGAAAAAGAGGCCGATAATGGCAATGCCAATAATCAGATAAACAGTGTCCATGAATGGATCTTGGGCTCCGCCAAAGATATTGATTAGAATGGGCTGAATGAAGGGTAATTGAGCACCGATTGTGATGAGGAGGGCTAATGCTACTTTGCCAAAGAAACAAAAAATGAGCGCTTTCCAGAGAGGATATTTAGTTGCTCCAAGAGCAATGAGAAGAACATCATCAGGTAAAGGTGTGGCTGCATAAGTAAAAATAAAGAGCCCTCCATAACCTTTCTCAATTTGAGTTCTTAATTTGAGAAATTGTTTCCCCGTTGGAGATTCTTCGAGAGACTCAGTTTGTGTTCGCCCTAATAACCAGGCTGTAATTTCACCAATCGCCGCACCCGCCCCTGCGACGATTCCGAGTAAAAGCCCATCAATAAGAGTAAAGCCAGGTTGGAGCGCAATGAGGAGTAAGAGAAAGAGATAGGGTATAGGAAAAATTACAGTGAAGTTCCCAAAAATGCTAATGAGAAACACACCAACATAGATTCCTATGGACCCGAAGGTTAGTAAGGACCATTGAATGATATTATTCATGATGTCGAGAATCGACATACCGAGGAGAATGGGAATGGTGAGAAGTATCACAAAGAAGGTGACGAAAAGAAGAAACCTGGCGGTTCGTTTTACGTCACCTCGTTGGATTCTAGCCTGCCAGACCTGGCTGAAAGTGAGATCCTTTCCACGATAGACTTTGCCTAGCCCCCAAAAGAAGAGAACAAGCCCTGGAAGCA
>JABXGY010000392.1 GCA_016550395.1 archaeon
TTAAGAAGGAGGCATACAGGTCCATTTTCGAGAGTAATCCCAGCATTGAGGATGTAGAAAACAAAGACGAAATTGGCTCGATGTACAAGAGCTTATACGAAAAGGTCTTGTTAGACTCTCAGAATGAATTTGAATCAATGATAAAATACATCAACCAAGCTTATAACTTAGCTTTGGAAGAAAACAAGGAGAGATCGTCGAATATGATTAGGTTATTTCAAGCTGGAGCTCTGATGGCACAGGTTTCTCACGATGTACACAGCTTGCTGAATTCCATCGTATCCGCCGTAAATAACATAATGAGCTCCGACAAAACCTTATCGTCAGAAGCACTCTACGAACTGGGAAGGATCAAAGAAAGATCCCTGCGCGGTTGTGATGCATTAAGAGCATCGATCACCCAACCGATTTTCTCTCCCAGATCACGTGAAAAGGGGTGTAAATCATTGAAATCAATCCTACCTCCCATTTTTTCATTCATTGAGGACGAATGCATACGGAATAATATCGAGTTGAATCTACCTCCTGGGATACCTGATTACTCTATCAAATGCGATGCAGAAACATTGAAGGTAATTGTAGCAAACGTAATCCAGAATTCTATTGACGCTTTGGTGGAAAGCAAAAAGAAAGAGCTGTCATTTGATATAAAGCTCTCTGATTCCAAAAAGGTAGATTTGATAGTTGCAGATAATGGTCCGGGAATAAGCTCAATCGATCTGAAAGACGTTTTTCAGATTGGCTTTTCTACAAAACCTAACCATTTTGGCATCGGGCTTTCGACAGTAAAATTCCTCGTTGAATCAGTCGGTGGCAACATAAGTATTGAAAGTGACCTTGGTGAAGGTACGGCAGTAGTAATCGAATTCAACTTATGCAAGGAGATTGATAATGGAAAAGGTACTAGTAATTGAGGATGAGAAAGATACCGCGAACGCACTTAGAAGGCATCTTTCTGAATATGGTATGAATACTGAAGTTGTCTATGATGGGAATTCCGCTTTTGAGCTCCTGAGGAAGAATAAGTATAGTGGAGTGGTACTAGACCTATCTCTTCCCGGTGATAGCCCGCAGGGAAATACTATTCTGGAGTGGTTATCAAAGCGTCGAGAGAATATCGCCACCGTTGTTGTTACTGCATATACACATTTATCAGAACGAGCATTGGAGTTAGGGGTTGATACACTACTTCATAAGCCCGTGGATGGCATTCACATACCGAAGTACATGCAACGAGCTATTGAATTGCGAAAACTACGTGCTGAGAATAAGAAGCTTAGAAAACTAATCAACCTCTCGATTACATCCTACCTACCAGGGGCCGTTTTGGCTTTGTTGGTATTTGCTGGTTTGTTCATATGGAGATCATATCTGCCGGATGATGAAATAGGAGTTATCGTTGCAACGATTATTGCGTGTATTGGACTCATAGGGAGTAAACGTGTTACAAGAATAGTATTTGATTTGTCTAAAAAGACGTTTCAAATTGAAGCAGCAGATAGGGCAAGCTCTAAAGGTAACTAATCCATCAAAGTGCAATAGTCATTACTTAGCCTGAGGATCCCACGGTTTGTTTTTCTTTCTGTGAAACCGAATCGATCATCTTCTCTTTTAGCATGCCATTTATCTCCCCAGCAATTTCCGTGGCGAGATCTTTTTCGCCTAATTTATAGAGCACGTCCGTGGCTATCCGGGCTTCTTTGACTCCCTCCACATCTCTCCTTAGTTTCAACAATGCCTGGGCTGAGAGATAGTGAATGGGCCCTATTTCGAGGGTTAGAAAAGAGGGGGCTTACGGTGAATGAAATTGGTTAATTGTGAAGATTCCAGATTTTCAAGTTCAGCGAGAGCTTCCCGGTACTTTCCCTTTTCGATGAAATCATGAATGGAATCGAATTCTTGTATGGTTAAAGGTGGAAGGCTCTCTGACGGTATATGCAATTTTGTCCCCCCTTTTTTCTCTTAATACTTGCTCCAGCGTTGACAACCAATATAAATATGCCCCAGCCTTCAATGACCGGGGCATATGCATATTTACTTGGTGCTTTATCTACTTTATCATAATCATCTTTCGTACTGCATTGTATTCACCGGCCTGGAGACGATAGAAATAAATCCCACTGCTCAGTTCGTTTCCACCCTCACCTCTGCCATCCCACTTAACCCTCTTAACACCAGGAGTCTCAAATTTATCTAACAAAACTCTCACCCTTTGTCCGAGAACATTGTAAATAGTAAGCTTAACCCGACACCCTTTGGGCAAAGCATAGGTGATTACTGTTTGGGGATTGAAAGGATTGGGGTGGTTCTGGCTTAATGAGAAAACTTCAGGTCGAGCTTTAAGAATATTTGGGTAAGGTCCAATGTGCACATGGCAGTCTGCAACGCAACAGGAATAATCAACATCCCAATCTCCGGGTGTCCACATGCTGGTATCGCCATCAATATCCAGAGTGGCAATCTGAAACCAATATCTCCAGTCACTGCACCAAATGGTATCTGGTTTGGTATAGATCGCCATTCTCGACGGATCGACAAAAGTGGTTTCCACCCGAATGTAGTTGTGATTGTACCACTGGCATGATTTTGTTCGAATCACCACTCCCACATAAGTCCCCGGTTTCTGGTTTGTTGGTACTTCCCCATACAGGGCGCTAACATCTGAAAGAACGCTATCTGGGTATGGAGAAGGACAATCAGGAACGACGACTCTTTCTCCAAGAACTTTTCCTAAACTGCCAAGATCTTCTTCATCAGGATTATCTTCACCAGAGTCTTGTTCAGGAGATGTAATTTTCAACGGATAGGATGGGCGATTGCAGTACCAGTTTTCCACAAAATTCAAAACTGGGGGCCATGGTCGAGCTTTATGAGTGATCTCATTGCTATGACTACCACTACCAAAATAGTTGTAAGCCTTGATCCGGTAATAATAGGTCTCACTACCCACAATCTGATAATCAGAGTAGCTTTCCACATCCCAGGTAGTGGTGTCAATGACAAGCCATTGAGGATCAGTTACACTCTTTCTTTCAATGATGTAACCCAACTCATTGTTATTGTTGTCATTCCACTCAATATTTAGGCAAGTATCTATGGCAACAATAGAAGTAATGGTCGGAGTACTCAGAGGTTCACTGTAATCAATATGATAGACCCAACCATCTTTGGACACGGTGTTAACGTGTTGGTCCGTGTTGATGTTTACATAGGCAGAATAGGCGGTTACCTCAATTCGATAATTTCCAGAAGGAGCAATTTGACCAGAGTTATCAGTGCCATCCCACCAATACTCGCCCCACCCTGAGAAGTCGATGAATTGAGGGATTGTATCTTTAACCATTTTGATGAAAGCTCCATCTTCATTATACACTTTGACGGAGATTAAAGCTGGATCAACCAAAGTATAAACAGCATAATGACACCAATGTTCTGGATTGGAACCAGTGTAGTAAGTAAGAATGTCCGTGCCAACGGCGTAATAAAGACCGCCACTTTCATCGTCCCATTCTTCCAGAATAAAGACATCTCCACAACCTCTGTTGCCACCGGTATTAGAAAAACTCTGGAGACGGTTGAAGATTCCACCAGCATTAAAATGACAGAGAATATCAAGATCAGGTGTATATTTATCAATAGTGCTTGTTTCGTATCGTGGATCGAACACCGTTGTCCAAACCTGGCCAA
>JABXGY010000393.1 GCA_016550395.1 archaeon
CATCGTGGCAGGATCAGTCCAGAGAAAGTGACATGCGTGCATGCACCTACCTAAGAAACAAACCCTACGAAGACCTACAAGTAGCATACGATCAACTACTTGCAGACTATAATTCATTACTGAGCAGCCACAATACTCTTCAGGCAAACTACAACCAACTGCTGGCAAACTATGAGACTCTTCAAACCAGTTACAACAATTTACAAGCAAATTACAGCAATCTTGAAAATAACCATACCACTCTGCAAACAAGTTATGACTCTCTAAACTCTGCTTACACCAGCCTTCTCTCTGACCATTCGTCTCTACAAGCCAGTCTCAGTGAATTGAAGTCAAAGTACGAATTTGCAGGAGAAAATGCCAACGCCCTTGACTTGATGTACGTATTTATTGAAACAACAGTAATCTTCATTGCAACAACAATTTACTTTGTGCTGAGAAAACGAAAACCCAAAAAACAAACCTAACCTTACCTATTTTTCTACATCCTATGTCAAGTTTGCGTTTCGGTGCATGTACACCGCATGCATACAACACTCCCGAGCTACAGGTGCCGCCGCCAACTATTAACGTCAGTCCAGTCATCCCCTTGATTGGTCTCTGTTACGACTTCTCTCTTCGGAAACGAAGCATTTGTGCATAGACCTTCCACTGGTTCCGCCATAATTTTCAACATTTGAGCGGATGGCATCGGAAAAGCAAATGGCAAAAACTTAGAATGTTTCATGTTCTTAGCAATCTCTCCATCCACCAGTGCCTCTGTTTTCTGAAGGTTAGCGTCTAACATACAAGCATGCGCAGTTGGCAACTTCCTGATTTGTTTCTTCAAGGCAATGTCAATGAATAAGTTGGTAATGCCTCATTATTTCACTGCCCCCGTCAATTTCCATGCCAAGTTTTAGTCCATCCTCAAATCCTTGGAGCCTTCCTTTAAAAAATTGAAGTCTTTGTGTTGTCTCCTCTGTGAAGGCCCAAGCTATGATGTAGGCTTAGATGTCTTTCGCTGAAACTTTTCAAGTAAGTCTCGCCTCTCGTTCTGTCCAATATGCATAGAAACATGCAGAAACTTTGCCCTTCACCATCTCAGATTTTATGAACCTTAGGAAGTCCTGATTGTCGGCGACGAAACCAGACATATAGCCCTATGCCGATTAATGCAGCCGCGGCAATACTGAGAATCGCGAATATCCACAAATTTATTCCTGACACTTCTATGGTGAGGGTTACATCAGGTTCGGTGGGTCCCTCTTCAGTATTTCCAACGTTGTCTCTGGCGATACTGTAGAAGGCGTATGTATGGCCAGATTCTCCGACAAAAGCAGCTGAGCTGTTGGTGGTATGGAGCAACCAAGATTCGTAAGGATTGCCATCTTTTGAAACGTAAATGATGTAATCTTTAATGCCTGAGCCGTCTAGGTCATTGCCTGTCCAATTCAATTGAACCGTTTCTCCGTTTAATGCGGCGGTCACATTGCTTGTTGGCGGGGCCGCATCTATGACGTTGACAAAAGGACCCTCTTTAGGAGCTGGATTGTAGGGTCCTACTCCATCAAAATTGACGAAGGCTTGGTTTTCTATGCGTGTTCCTGTTGGCAGATCTACTTCAGGGTTAACAGAAAAGCAGACCCAACCTACTTCATATCCAATTTCAGTAATCGGAGGCAAAAATCCAGCCATGGGATCATCGGGTGTCTCCATGGTAGTTGAATCTAGGGATCTGAACGTCCAGCTCATTTCACCAGTATTAGGATCGAAGGTCCCCTCAACGTTCACAATCAAATCCATCTGTGGACGAGTATCCACATAAACATTGAAGTACTGGCAGGGTTCAAGCTCAACAGTCCAGTTAAGGAAGCCGATTTCCTCAAATCTGAATGAAACCCAGTCAATATCCGTATCTAGCTGATCTTTGACGAAAACATCACATGCAGGTGCAGTAGCGTTCTCCTTATTCCAGAACTCGACTATGTAGTAGAAGTTTTTATCTGGCGGAACGAAACGCTTACGATCCTCATACGGTGTACCCGCTGAGTCATAACCAGTTGGGCCGAATTTGTTTTCCGGGGTGGAAGATGAGACTGATTTTACCTGGATTTCATGACTTTGGATCTCATCACCCCAACCACCCAATATGTCAAAAATCGAACCAAGTGTCGTTGCGCCGATGAGAACGCATGGTGTTACTACCCACCCGGGTGGGCTAAAGACAAACATGCCTAAACCCATTATTCCTAAACCTGACCAGCCCCATCCGTGCAATTTCTCCAAACCCGTTCCGATTACAATTTCCCGAGCACCTTTGGCTATATTTAGCACGGAAGTCACTACACTTAACCCAGAACCAACGATTTTTCCGAACGGTCCAACTTTGCCGATTTTCGAAAGGACTTCAATCGTGGCACTTGAGAGGGTTTGGATCATCGGCCAAATGCGCGCACGTTTCAATCCCATAGGATCGATTGCTGTAGTTGGTGAATTGAAAGCGTATCGATACAGGTTGTGATCTCCAGCGGCTAGATTCAAAGGATCGGCAGTTATAAACCGTCCTAAGTCTGGCTCATAATGCCTCGCTCGCATAAATAGTAATCCGTTCCCTTCGTATATCACCCCAAATTCTCCGACATATTCGAAGGGGTTGGGAATAGCTTCCTCTTTTCCAGTACATTCCCCAAAGGGAGAATATTCGTAGCTGTTCACTACATTTCCGTTTTCATTGGTAATCTCTATGGTGTGCCCGGTGGGATCAAAATGGTAATAATAGTTATTGCCACCACCATCAATCTTGGAAATGAGCCCTAGCCCATGTGTGTAACGAGCTATCAGATTGCCGTCTCCATCATATTCCCCCACCACATCGCCAAACCCCATGGGATCAACTAAATATCTATGCTCTATGCCGTTATTAATTACGCCGATCCTGTTTCCAAGTGGATCGTAAACATACTCCCATGTTCCTTCGGGAGAAGTGACCTTGGTAAGTCTGTTCTCAAAATTGTATTCATAAGTTGTAGTCTGTCCGTCCTCAGTTTTGAAGATCAGGTTGCCGTTGGCATCATAAGAGTAAGACGCATTTCCAACTTCTGTATATTGATTCATGTTGTTGGAAGTATAAGATGTTGTTTCCCCATCGTTAACGACAGCTATTCTGTTGCCCGCAGCATCATAAAAGTAGCTGATATAATGCCCGTCGGGATAAGTGGCTTTTGTCAATTGCCCGATACGATCATACTCGTAGTTATAAGTTCCTTCCAAGGTCGTCATCGAAATAGGATTGCCTAGGAGATCACGAGTGTAGTCAAACCTAGAAAGAACTTTGCCAGAAGCATCATAATTGATCAAATGAATAATCTGATCAGCAGCATCATATTCATAAGTTGTATAAGCACCACTGCCCACTGTCCTTTTATTGAGCCTTCCGATCGCATCATATTTATAACGAACAATGTCAGAACCGCTTTCGTCAGATATACGAACCAGACGGCTGGCAACATCATATTCGTAGTTTAAAGCGTTGCCATCCTGATCCACCCTTTGGATGAGCCTCCCAGCATTATCATAATTATAATCAAGGAAATGCCCCGTCGGGTACGTTATCCTTGTCAACGTGTTCCGTGTGTTATATTCCATCTCTATTGTTCCGCTTTCATCCGTCGCAGAAATCATATTTCCCGCGGCATCGTATTCGTACGCTATCCACGAGCCATCTGGATAATCTTTTCGAGTTAGTTGACCCCTACTATTGTACGTATAGCTGATGGCATCACCCTTCCGTGTTATTACGTTAACAAGATTGCCTGCCGTGTCATAATTCATTAACTCTGTGCTGGAGTTTGCGTAAGTTATATTGAGTAGGTTGCCATACTCGCCGTAGTCAAAGGTGATTTCGTTTCCTCGGGCATCTCGAAGCCAAACAAGCTTGTTAAACCTTACATCGTATTCCATTGTTATTCTATTACCCATAGGATCTGTAATGCTGATGACGTTACCCCGTTCGTCATAATCAAAATCATAAGTATTACCCAGAGGATCTATCATCCTAATTAGGTTGAAATCCTTGCCATACTCGTACTGCGTAATTGCTCCAAGATCATTCTCTAACCTTATAATGCCCCCAAACTCATCCACACAAACTGTTGTGATATTGCTCATAGCATCGATAATGTGGGTTGCGCCACTTGAGACATCATATGAGTATCGGATTAACTCTTCTCCATTATCAAGATACTCCTCTGCGAGCTGACCATCCTCATCGTACTCAAAGAATTGTTGTATACCCTCAGGATAGGAAATAGAGGATAATCCGTTGGACGTATAGTTGTAGCTTGTTACGATTCCATCGGGTGTCGTTACACTAATAAGAAGCTCTCCAGATTCGTCATACTGGTATTCAGTTGCAAGACCTGCGTGGTCAATCAAGCGACTGATGCGACCACGCTCGTTGTATTCTAGACTAAAGTAGTCGCCGGAAGAGTGCTGCAGTTTCACCAATTGACTATTGGAATTGTAGACCGCACTGATCCGATTGCGGTTGCTGTCTTCTATGTAATCAAGTTTCAGGTCTGTGCGGAAGCCGTAAATTGTCCCGTCTTTTTCCCTAATCTGGAAGGTGTTATCTGGATTACGGGTTAGAGTGCTATAGTCTCTGAGCGGAGTATAAGTGCAATCACTGTTTCTCAAGTAGAAACGCTTGTAACTGTTTCCTCTGAGAAGAGCAACGGTTCCATCGTTAAGCTCCTCCAGATTAACCTCATAGTTATGGATCCAACCATGTCCCAGTGAACCTGGATTCGAGGAAGGCATCGATCCTTCTGGGAAGATCCTGGTTAATTCTAGTGAGATACCAGGAGCAGGGCAAAATTCGTCACTGAAACTTGCGAGGTTACGAACTTCGAAAATCGGATCGATACTAACAGTGGAAACCTGCAATTCGAAGACAGCTTCAGAATCTTGGACCTTAACGTAGAAGGGAATGCTATAGAAAGAACCTGGACTTAAGATGCCAGGGGACCCTAAGGAACCCTTTCCAAACACTTTTATGGTCTCTTTCTCAAATGGTTGGCTAACGGGCAACAACGACAGCCCAGTATACTTGCTCTCTGGCGAAAGCGCGGGTGCAGAAATCGAAATGACAAAGAGAGGGGCGGGCATATCCACCTTCCCTAAATTCCCATAGCGTAGAATGTATCGGGCGGGTCTTCCCACCCGTATTTGCTCTCTACCAACAATCTCAACCCATAACTCAGGCTCTCCACACTCTTCGATCGTGAAGGAGCTAGGCGCAGTCGCATTACAGCCATCCGGGTTAGTTACAACAAGTTTCCATTCACCGGGGCTCTTGTCTAACAGATTGAATGTCATCGTGAGGGCTGTTCCATCGGAGATACCATAAACGCTTTGAGCTGTAATATCCTCGTAGCCTGAGCGGACAAGCGAGACAGTAGCGTTTGGATCAAGCCACCCTCCTTTGATCTCTATGGTCGCAAGTCCAGTGTTTCCTCCCCTGTCTGTGGATATGCTGGTAATGGTAGGCAGATAGCTAGGTGGCGGTTCAACACTGAATGTCGCATCTACTCTAATGAGAATATCTCGTGCTTGGTCTTCGTTCCATTGGCCATCACTATAGAGCATTGCTGAATCCATGAACTCTACAATATATGTTCCAGACGCTGGGCTTGGTATTTCGATAGAAGTTTGTGTTCCTTGTCGACTAACCCAGTGATCGGAACTTCCATATTCTTCATAATAGATGTCAAAATGGCTCCACGCTCCCATAGCTTCAGCTTCAAAACATAGTGAATCTTGTTCAGGTGACACTTCGACTTGGAACCAAGTAGAACCATAGCTGCAATAGATCGTGCTAACTACCCACTCACCTAGGGGCAGTTCGGGCAGGGTCGCCCACAGAGTCAGGATCCCGCTTCCTGTGTCATCAGCCATCACGCTGATGGTATAAGTTCCAGGCTCTGGGTTGACTATATGCAAGATGAGGTCGTGAGAACCGCTAATACTGGCGACTTCTTCTCCTTGATGCAAAAGTGATAGTTCAGCCGACCAACTGTTACCGTAGCTTATGAGCGTGGTTTTTTGAAGTGTAACGAAAAGGTTGGAGATGTCCGCAACCGCTATATCAAACGTGAATGCGGTGCCCTCTTCTATTTGGAAATCAGGCAAAGAATACAGAGCGCCTTCTTGCATCATACTGATTTCGACGGCAGAGTGAAAAATATCCTCATGATCATCTGACCAAACTACAGCCATGTCATACAATCCTAATGGAGCACTACTAAGATTGAAATGGGCAATCATCATCTTAGAGGATGATAACACAACAGTTTCAGCACGGATCGTTAGAGTGGTTCCATTCCGCAATTCAACACGCATTCCGCTAGTGAAGCCTATGCCTGAAATATGAACTGTCGTTCTAGCGGAGTTGGGTAGAGTCCTCGGATAAATGTCAGAAACATGGCAGTCAACGATGGAGGCTGTGATCCTATAACCTGCTACGTCCTCAACATCTCTTCCATGAACAGCTAGATAGTACGTCCCGTTTTTGGTCGGAGAAATCAACAGTTCGTAGTTTCCCAGTATGTTCCTTCTCTTGATGACGTAGTCATAATCAGATTGAGTACAAGCCTGAGCATATCTACCATATAACTCCAAAGGTCCAGGTGAAGCGGTCGGTTCGAGTTTTACAAGTAGATTCTCACTTCCTTCAACCCTTACAAAAAACGTATGCCACTCACCTGTAGAAATGTTGCTAACATAAGGAATGGCTAGTGTTAATTCCTCGAGAATGGCCACGCTAAACGTTAGTGTGTAGTTACCTGTGTAATCCCCAAAATGGTCAAAAACCAGAACTGTGTAGTTTCCATCCTCAGCTAGAGTGTGATAGATTTCAGCAACCTTAGGATCGTAATCCCCGAACTCAGTTCCATTAGGCAG
>JABXGY010000057.1 GCA_016550395.1 archaeon
ACACTAGTCGGCTGTTAAGGCGGCATTATAAGCTTGTTCTAATTGATTCGAATAACGCTTCCAGAGTAAATGCTCATCTGCGACTTCACGAATTCGTATCTCCAATCAGATAATTGACTCATACACCTTCACCAACCGTTTAACCTCGTCTTCCCATGTTTGAGTTGTTTTGGCTCTAGCTCTTGCTTCACTCTTTAGTTTCTCCTGTTTTTTCCATGACTCTTCAAGAGCTCTGGGAAAATCTTCATCTTCATCAAAATAGACAACTCCCTTGTCTCCTAGAATCCTTTCTTTAAGCGGACCACGCCGAACGATGACAGGAACACCTGCTGCCACCGCCTCCATAAGTTTCAGACTCCAATGGTCTCCTTTGTTAGGAATTACAATGAAATCCATTTTACGATAGAGATTAGGCACATCTCGGAATGGTATCCGGCCTAACATGTGTAAACGGTGTTCGCCCAGATACGGTTCAACGTGTTGCTTCCAATATGAGTCGAATTGATTAACCCATCCCGCAATCCATAAATGACAATCGTTATGCTTGTTTGTAAATTCTCCCCACGCCTTTAGTAGAAGATCCACTCTTCGTTCCGCACCAATCACGCCCAAATATCCATAACATGTATGGTCTTCGTCATCAACATAAACTACATTCTCGAACATTGCATCTTCCGGCATATTCCGCAAGTAGCTCCAACGGACATTGTTATTCATTCTGAGAATAATCTGTACAAGTCTAGGATCAACCGTCGTTACATGATTGCTTTTTCTTACCAGCAATTTAGTGAATTGGTCAGCTATCCAAGACAATACTCTGCTTTTGAATCCGCTTCGATTCTGCCGAATCATATATCCCCAACTGCTCCGCATATCGAACACTTTAGGTATATTGTTGAGAAGCATAGGAACTAAACCAATATCCCAAGGGTCAATCATATGTAAAACGTCATAACCATTCACTTGAAGAGCATTCACCGTAGAACGGAGAACGTGTTTTACCCTTGCAAGTATTCCCTTACCACGCATATCGAAATGTAGGGTATGAACTGCATGTCCATTCTTTTTGAGTGCTCTAGCTAACTTTTGCGGGCGAACATCAGCCTTCGGATTAGCCATCGTGACTATGAGGATTTTCAATAACTTCACACCAATGCCGATAGATTTTCGTTCCAACCTTGGGAAACATAGGTGGTAGTTTTTCACCCATCGTATCCAACACCGCTAATACAGGAAAGTTCACACCTGCATACGTACAAAAAACACAGCTTCCACTCAGCCTTGGATTTATCTCTAGGAGTTTAGGCGGACTACCCCGCACTTGAAAATTCAAATTCCCTGTGATTCCCCATCCCTGAACGTTTAGTTTTACTATTATACGCTCAATCAAAAGCCTCACGTCATCGTCATTCACTACCTCTCCCACGTAACTTATACCCTGCCTCGTATACACCCGCTTCCTTTGACACATCGCAAAAATCCTTTCTCCTTTCATGTAGAGATCAACACTATACTCAGGAGGCGGAATATACTCCATCAGGATATACGGACCACTTGCGTTTCGAATTATATTTTCAGCCAAATCCTTCCCAATACGCATTCGTTCCTTGTCATAGAGGTTTCCACCGCCCTCATCAACAATGAAAAATCCTCTACTTCCTCTCCCTTCATCTGGTTTAATACATTTCTCCGCCCCAGCACTAATGACATCAAGCCTCTGCCAACCAAACCCAAACTCTTGAAGGTTATTTACCTTAAAATGAGCAGGTATATTTACACCTTTCAATTTGCGAGTAACATTATATGTTTCAAGTTTGGAATTTGTTAAGGCTATGAACTTATAGGAAGAAATTGGAATCCTATCAGCGAAATCCTTCGCCAATCTTGATAACGCCATTATCTCGTGATCTGTTAACGGTAAAACAACGTCAATTCTATCCCTCTTAACTATCTCAGTGATTTTCGACACATATTGTTCCTGCATAGTTGCATACGGAACCTTGTAAAATTTGTCTGCCAACAATCTACCATACACATCTTCGTTTGCATCGCAACTGACTATGAACACATTTTCGCCAAAATATTCTCGAAGGCTTTTCACTATTCCTGCAAAACCTGGACACCCTGCTGCCGTGACAAGAATTCTCCGCATCATACCCGCCTAACACCTTTCTCCATTATGAATCCCTCTGCATACTCGACGCCGACTTGACCTCCCCGAATCGTGAGTTGTGCCAACCAGTATTGTTTTCTGAAATATAATTTCCGTTTGACTGATTGCGTTTGAAATTGTTCCAATGCCCTCATCTTCAACTCTATGTCGGCAGGCGTTAATTCAATAAAGTAGTTTGGCTCAAACCCCAAGCAATTCGCTGGTAACTCGTATTGAAGAACAGGAATCGGTGTTCCCTTCGTCGCTCTTAGGACTTCCGTAGCAATAGTCGCATGGTCTTGATGGCGGTCCCTCACCCAAGGAGAAAACACCGCATCATACTTTCCTTCGTGAAGTTCATCCCATATTGTTTGAAGAACCGCTTGACGTTCTTGCGGAAGATGACGCACCTTGAAATGTTTAATCACTGTCTCCTGAATACCAAGTATCTTGTCTGCCTTCATGCACTCGTCAATGATTTTGTCAGGCGGGTATTCTTCAGGGACGTTTTCTCTGCAATCAGCGAGTACTAAATGCTTTACTTCAACTTCTTCCCGTATGAAACGGGACATTGAGCCACCGCATCCTATTTGTCCGTCGTCTGGATGAGCGCTCAAAACTAAGACTCGTTTCCAATTCAAGCTTTATCACCACAATGGAGACATTCACCGCCTTAAACACGGGATTGCCATATGCAAACAGGATATAACATAAAAAAGCTTGCACCTTCGGCTGTTTTTGATACATCATAGAACGTATACACAACTATCGAAAGGACGCCCCCCCCCAATAGTAGAATCAATCGAATTCCAGCCCCTCTAACATGGCAATACTATTATTTAGTTTCTCGATTGCCTCTGTTTTTTTATAAGCAGCTAATGCTCTTATACCTTCTAACACTGTTTTCCAAGCTTGAACTTCAATCTTCTTATAGGGATTAGCTCACATTTGCCTAGCCGAATCAGTTTGGCACTGCCATGAATATTGCTGTTCCCTAGCAACTACCGCCATGATTGCGTAAATAATTGTTGAAATCGCAAATATGAACGACAATACACTTGCGGGAAGTAGAAGCACTAGAACAACAAACGTCCCTAGTCAATAACTTAGATAATATCTTTGAGACCTTCCGTTCACGGAGCTTTTTCTCCTTTCACAATTAAATGAAACCCTAATCTTTTTGGAAGATTATGAACCTTGATTTTTCGTTCATTGGTAGTATCATAGACGTTATAATATGGTTCGACGATCACGTTGATGAAAATGTTAAAGAGCGCATAGGCTTCATCAATTGTATACGCCTTTGAATATGGACAGTATTCCTTGTATTCTGAGAATCTTGCAAAAAGCTCTTCTTCGGAAGACTCTTCAAGCAAACCCTGTTGTATCCCTCGAAGAAAGATGATTGAATAAATGTACAACAAGGAGTCACGATGGTAAAGCATCGCCCACACTTTTCCAGTTGGTTTCAAAACTCGATGAATCTCTGAAACTGCTTTGTTCACATCTGGTATGTGGTGAAGCACTCCATACGAATAAACCAAATCAAAACTCGAGTCTTCGAAAGGTATTGATGTCGCAGATGCTTTGGAAATTTTGAATTGTTTACCTAGAAGTTGTTTCAGATGTTGAGCATGATCTACAGCCTTATCTGTGAAATCGACTGCATTCACGATTGCACCATTATCCTCAAATTCAATCGAATCGATACCCGTTCCACACCCAACTTCTAAGACGCGTTTTCCTTTCCAAATATGCCATGGAAACACGACTTTCATGTAGTCTTGTAACTCATAACGCCTTCTACGCATTTCTCGATAATCTTCTACTGTCTTTGACTTCCAAGCCCAGGGAAGTCTATCCTCCCAGTATTCCTTACTGTTCTTCTTTGATTTCACTTAACATTCCACCTTACCTTTCATTAGCTACGTTCTTTGATGAAAATTTGGAAATAATCAGGATAGGCATTCAAAACTGAATAAATGAAAGCACCTAAGGTTGATCGGCCTTTTCTTGATGCTAATATGGCCTTATTCCTCTTTGCAAAAGCTGAATGGTGCACTGGATCTGGACGCCAAGATACAGCACCAATCGTTGACAACAATATTACGTTATATTTAGTAGCAATTTTATCACGCAAAAAAACATCTTCGCCTGTAACGTACATATCAGGAAGGGTGTCATTTTCTTTACTTAGCCAAACCTTCGAACTCACAATTTTTTTCGCTTCTTCCTCCAATTCCGTTTCAATCCAGAATGGACGATAAAAAGCGTACAAACCCGTGAACCCCGTGAATCGATGACCGGCAGATAGATTAGACAACAAACGAAAACTCGTTCCAACAACAGTTCGATAAAATTGGGCGATATTTTTTGGCATGTAGAACTTCTGCAAAGAAA
Source organism: archaeon (assembly GCA_016550395.1). Taxonomy (GTDB): domain Archaea; phylum Asgardarchaeota; class Hermodarchaeia; order Hermodarchaeales; family Hermodarchaeaceae; genus Hermodarchaeum. Next base: position 4,553 of record JABXGY010000057.1, read on the forward strand.
CTAAACCAATATTATTATGTCCAACTAGGGAAACGGCCTTGAGGCAGTTTCGATTCACACTTTGATCTATATCGCCGGTCAGAATTACATCACATGCAGCTTCACGGAATCCTGAACGACGTACCCATGCTTGATGAAACAAGTATTCGGGATTCCGAGCTACTTCTATTATTTTGGTTTGTTCTTCTCGATTGTATTTTTTTGTAACCGCCTTAACCGTTTCAACAGTCTTGGCATGCGCAGGTTTATCAAAACAAAGGACTAAGTCAACAGGGTCAAGTGAAAACCAGGTTGGAAGTGTCGTAGGAATAAGAAACCATTCGTTCTTGACGGGTATTACAACACTAAATTTCACCATGGAGAGCACCTGAGGAATTAGCCGAAAGAATAACAACTATTCATTAGATGTTCGAATATCTGACAATAATTTTACAGTTTGAATTCGTTCGTTGATTTGGCATTATAATATTTTCTATATTCATTATAAGATCAAGATTAGCGCTATTCATAAAGAGGTATTTCCTGTCTCAGCTTTTGAGATAATTATGCCTCTAAGACAGATATTCCATATTCTTGTTAAAATAACACTGTATGATTGATTTAATGCCAAAACACATCGATGTAAATGAGTTGTTAATCAAACTAAAGAACCGTCTTCAAAACTTAAGAGGCAAATCTCAATATTCTCAAATAATTAACATGCTCAACCTCTAGAAACTTAGTTGGTCCCAATAGAATTATAACAGAACCTATTGTGAATAATCCCAATGATGGTGCATACAATGGACTGGGTAAATGCAAATGTGCTTGTAACCGGTGGAGCCGGATTTATTGGATCATCACTTATACGTAAACTAATTACACTTGGATGTAAAGTCAGAGTTGCTGACAACTTTTCACGCGGAACACGTGAAAACATTGCAGAAGTTTTGAATCAAATTGAATTACTCGAGATTGATTTGACTCGAATAGAAAGCTGCATCCAAGCGTGTAAAGATATGGATTTTGTCTTTCACCTTGCAGCTAGTGTGGGTGGGATACATTTCATTAAGAAAGAGAATGTTGGGGGACTAACACCAAGTATTCAGATGAATACAAATATGCTTGAAGCCGCTCGCAAATCGGATATTAAACGATATGTATTCGCAAGTTCAGCGTGTATCTACAGGCAACGTAGTGATGAATTAAACCAGTTTAAAGAGTCTGATGCGATTCCTGCAAATCCTGCAACCACGTACGGATGGGCAAAACTGCTGGGAGAAATCCAATGCAAAGCCTACCATGACGATTATGGTATCAAATGCTCATCAGCTCGAATCTTTAATGCCTATGGTGAACGAGAAAACCTCGATCCACGATGGTCTCATGTTATTCCCTCCATTATCCGAAAAGCCATCCGTTATCCCGATGAAGGCTTCAAAATGTTTGGTGATGGAAGCCAAGAACGTGGCTTCCTTTACGTGCAAGACTGTATTGAAGGCTTGCTTCATTTTATGGATAAAGTCACTGATGCTGAAGGCATCAACTTGGGCTCAAATGAAGTAGTTTCGATTCGTGATCTTGCCGAACGAGTTGTCAAACTTTCAGGTAAAGAAATAAAAATTCAGTGGGACCCAAGTGGACCCACTGGAACTAATCGATACTGTGCTGATCAAACACGTATGCAGCAGGTTCTGAATTGGGTTCCTGAGACCCCCCTTAATGAAGGGCTTCAAAAAACCTATCAATGGGCAAAAGGTGTATTAGATGTGGAGTAGTAAAACAGTATTAGTTACTGGTGGCGCTTCATTTATTGGTAGCCATCTAGTTGATAAATTATTAGCTAATAAAGCGACTGTCGTTGTAGCTGACGATTTTTCCAGCGGTAGACTTGAAAATCTCGAATATCCTCTCAAGCGTGTGAATGGTAAAGCTATTTGGACCGCTAATAATCACACCGTACATCAAGGTGACCTCAAGAAACGTACAGTCACTCGTCCATTAATGAAGGATATTGATGTAGTATTTCATCTTGCGGCACTCCATGGTGGTCGTGGTTATATCCACACCCATCCTGCGGACTGTTGTACTAATATGCTTCTCGATCAATTGGTCTTTGAAGAGGCACATAAAGCAGAAGTTGATCGCATTTGTTTTGCAAGTTCCGCTTGTGTCTATCCTTCATACCTACAAGAAGATGAAGGATCAGATTACCTCCTTAAAGAGGAAGATGCACATCCATTTGTCCGAGATAAGGCTTTTGCAGATTTGGAATATGGATGGGCGAAACTCATGGGAGAAATGGCGCTCAAGGCGTATCACCGCCAATATGGTATGAAAACCTCAGCAGTGCGAATTTTTACGGCTTACGGTCCTCGAGAAAATGAAACTCATGCAATAATCGCTTTTATCGCTAAAGCTTTTGTCCAAATGGATCCTTACGAGATTTGGGGAACCGGTGAACAGGATCGTAATTTCACCTATGTTGAAGATATTGTGGATGCAATGATGCTATCAGCTGAAAAGATTCAAGATGGTTCTCCCATCAACGCTGGACGAGACGATCGAATTACCATAAATGAGGCGGTAAATCTGGTCTTTGATATTATGGGATGGAAACCAAAGAAGATTGCCCATGATTTGTCAAAACCAACGGGAGTTGCATCCCGAGCTGCCGATTTAACACAAGCTCGAAAAATCTTAGGATTCGAACCAAAAATCTCATACCGAGAAGGATTTGATCGCACCATTAAGTGGTATACATCAGCACGAGAACGAGAGGATGTTAAAAAACATCTTCAACACCTTCTGATGGAAAGGTGATTCCTTCATCCTAACAGTTTTAATAAAAAAACGGTAATCCGGTATCTACCCCTCTATATACATCATTTGAATAACTAAGTTTGATCAGCCTTTGGTGTTTTATTTGCCAAAAGAATCAGAGCAAATGAGTTTAGCAACAAAGTACGCTAGGTCAACTTCATTAGCGTGGCTACGAGTAATTCTCGTCCGTGGTACACAATTAATTTACCTTTTTCTTATCGCCCGTTTGCTTCTTCCAGAGGAAATGGGTATACTTCAAGCAGTAGCACTTGGAACATCTTTCATTGGTGGAGTCGTTACACCTTGGCTTGCATGGGTAATGCAACAGAAAGCCCTATTGGCAAAGGAAAAACGAGAGACTGTAGGAACTGTTCACCAAATTACAGTTTATAGTCTAATTTTAACCTCTGTTTTCGCACCACTCATTTCATTCGTCTATCTCTTCTCCATTGGAATGCCTTTAATATCAGAGATAGGATTGTTATTTCTCATTCAGGCAATTGAAATTTGTATCTTCCAGGTAATTCAGGGTGTTCATAACTCCTTCTTAAAACTTGAAAGAGCCGTAATTGTCGGAGCAATACGTACTATCAGTAATTTCCTCCTTCCCCTACTCTTTTTCTTTGTCACAGGTAATTTCGTTTCGATTATCTGGGGCTGGATTATTGCTGATGCAATAATTCTTCTAATCATCATTCCGTTTTCAGGATTACAAAGGAAACTAAATCTATACAAATGGGTTAAACCGTCTATGGCGTTATTGGCATTCGCAGCTCCAGTACTTCTACTCTATCTTTTCAATCAATTTCGAGGTTTTATAGATCGATTTCTCATCCTCTCCTTCTTTGGAACGGCGGATTTGGCAATCTATCACCTAATAAATCGAATTCCATCAATTGCCCAAGAAGCAGTTATGACACTTCTTCTCCCCTTTACACCAATAATGACGAAAGTATTCAAAGACCGTGTCAATAGATCCGGTATTGCGTTTGGTGTGACATTCAAGATTTTCTTTCACGCCATTTTATTTGTTGCTGTTATCCTCATCTTTTGCGGAGAACCAATAATTTGGATAATACTTGGTTCACAATATCTAACACCTGAAAGTATCCCACTACTGATATTTGGCACCCTCACTATGGTTTTTTATGGATTTAATTCACTTTTCAATTCAATACGTGGAGCAAAAGGTGAAACCGTTAAAATGATGCTGCTATTCTTAACCTATCCCGTTAACATGTTAATTTTTCTGTTTCTTTTTTGGATTTTCGGATGGGTTACCATTTCGGGAATTCTGGGGATATCAATTGCTATTACATTTTCATATTTCGCCACATTCATCATCTATGTTTGGCAGACAAAGGAATTAGCCCTAATTGGTAAAAACCCAATAGTCCGTCAACTATTTCTAATCCCCCCTCAACTCATCGTTGTAGCCATCCTCTCATTTTGGTTAGCACCATTGGACATCATTGATCTTCTCATCATCACTAGTCTTTCTTTCATAGTCCTTCTCATAATTTCGGGGCTAATCTCCTGTTTTAACAAAGAAGAGCTCGATATCTTATCCCGAGTATCGAAAAACCGGTTAGTTCCCCTGATTAAGGTTTATCAGAAACTAGGTTCGTGGAGAAATCCACCTAGTAATTAATGATTCTCCATTCTCTGAGTACGTTAGAAGTCAAGTATTCTTGCAACAGAAAAAAATATAACTCATTTCAAATGAACCCAACGTCACTTGTAATTGAGACAACTGTTGCATTCATCTCCACGTGTGAAGTGTCTGCCTTCGAATCTTTGGTGATACAGTTGAACTGTTTCAGGTTGATTAAACCGATGAAATCCCTATTGAAGTTGATTCCACTAGTTTTACCTAGGAGGCAATTTTTTGAAAGAAAATAAACGCAGGAGCCTAGGGATTAAAGGGTTATCACCGATTGTACTTATTTGGACCGCCTTACGTTTGGCATTTAGAATTCTAGGAAGGAGACGCCGCCAAATCATATTTGAGAAAATAGGTTGGAGTAATTCCGGAGTATTTAGAGAATGGATTTACATGCGGTTCCCAAACTACGCAAAACATGATAATACCCCAGGAGCTAGCGAAGAACGACTTTTATTCCAATTATCAGGAAGGCTCTTTGTTGATGTTGGGGCACATTTTGGATACTTCAGCCTTCTTCTGAGACGGCAATTTGAAAAAATCTTAGCAATTGAACCTCATCCAGGTAATCTTGCAGTTCTTCAACATTACGTCCTAAAAGCAAATGCAAACAATATTCAGCTCATCCCACTGGCAATTTCCGACAGAACACAATCTAAAGTTTCTTTATTCCTTGGCAATGCACCTGGAAATCCTTCATTGCTCTATGAATTTGCAGGAGGAACAGGTGGAGTCTCAGGAGTGTGGAAGGATTCAGTTTCGAAGAGAACAGGAATTCGTCGCGGAGATAAAATCTTAGTAGACACAACAACTCTGGCAGAATTACTCAAAGACGAGCCAAATGTCGATCTTGTCAAGGTTGACGTCGAAGGAGCTGAGTGGCAAGTCATTAAGGGTGCGGAGCCAATAATTGAGAAAATTCAAAGTTGGCTAATCGAAGTTCATTATCGCAGTTATTCGGAATTAAAAGAGCTTCGGCTGAAAATGCAAGATTGGTTGAAACAAAGAGGCTACATACCCCAATGGATTAACCGAAATCATGTCTATGCTCGTCGAAGAGGCGATTAAATGAAAATCTCAGTGATAGGAATTGGTGGCGTTGGATACTCGATGACAAATATCCTCGCAGCAGCTGGATTTAATGCAATTGGTGTGGATATTGACCCAAAAGTGCTTGAATCCCCCAGTGCAGATGCCAGTGTGATCCGATTTATTAAACGGTATAAATCAAAGATAAAAGAGAATCTAATTCTGACTACGGATTATTCTCAAATTACTGGTTCAGAGTTTGCAATAGTGGTGGTAAATACAGATTTTGATGAGAAACAACAGCAACTTACCACACACATCTTAGAAAAGGCTCTGAAGATGCTTGGTGAACATGTCCAAACAACGGTAATTGTAATGTCAACTTTACCATATGGTGCATCTTCACGGCTGAAATCCATTTGTGATGCTGCTGGCCTGGATTACTGTTATTCACCCATCATGGTCAATCAAGGTAATTATGTTGACAGCTTCTTCAAGGCTCCATTCCTAATACTTGGAGCTAATGATGATGTTGGCCAGAAGGTAATGATGTTTTATGCTCAGCTTTTTCAGATTTTTCGCGAAACTTTTCCACCAACCTACATAGTTTCGCCATTAACCGCCGAGCTAACAAAACTCATAGCAAACGCCTTTCTTTCAACGAAATTATCATATGCGAATTATGTCGGGGGACTTTGTGAGAAAGTCAGTAAGATTGAAGGACAGCCCGTTGACGCTAACTTGATTCTCCATATTATAGGAAACGATCCACGGATTGGCAGTCGATTCCTTAAAGCCGGGTTTGCTTTTGGGGGTGGATGTCTTCCTCGAGATCTGAAATCGCTTATTACATCGTGTCAACAGATTGGTAGCCACCCAGAAATATTGACTGCGGTTGATCGTGTCAATGCGGAAAGAACTCGGGTTCCCATCAAAGTACTAGAAATGTATCTTGATCAACCCAGGGCAATCACAGTGCTTGGGACAGCCTATAAAGCTGGAATTGACGATGAAAGAGGTTCCAAATCAGTCGAACTTATCGAATTTCTAAAGGAATTAGGACATACAGTAAGTAGCTACGACCCAAATGTTCCTCAAACAAAATCACTTTCTGACATTTTAAAAAATACTGAAATCGTTATTGTTACCACGGATGAGCGAGAATTTTCGAATATCGGAAAGATGCTAAGCAAAAAGTGTCAGGTGGTCTGTGATTTTACTATTACTCCTATAGTAGATGGCAACCTGCTACCAAGCCATGTTAATCTTTTTACAGCGGGTGTGGGATGGAAACGGTCAGAAAAATAATTGGCATAATGGAACGAAGAATTTCATTCTTTTAATAACCGATTATAGACTTTTTTCGAGGCGTACCAGGTTGGTATCTCAAGTTGCTATACCATAAGAATTACAGAACGACAAGATTTCGTTTTATAAGATTCTTTGGGGTCTAAAAACTTGAAATGGGTTTGGATATTTAATTTTAGCAATGGTTCTTGGGTGGTTCAGCTTAGCTTTAGAACTGATTTACCTTCAAGAAGGGTGTGTGGATTGCCTAATGGCTAGG
>JABXGY010000394.1 GCA_016550395.1 archaeon
ACGTAATCTTCGCATATACACCTGTGGAAGTGAACATGACCTTGATATTCTCGTAGGTGCTGAAACGTGTCTTGAATTCGAGGTGGCTTTCTTTGCAATTGAAGCGTTGGGGCTTGCGCCAAATTTACGGCGACGAACGAAGGAGGGAAAGGTGAAGTTTGAAGACTACTCTAACCTAGCAATGGCCTTACGGTTTTTAGGTGGAGCTTTAAATGTGCCCTTCATGCCGATTCGACACATGATTGGTACCAATATGATGGATAAGACCCAATTGCGTAAGGATAAGGCGAAGGTAATTGATTGTCCCTTTACGGACACACCAATAGTTTTACTACCCTCAATTCAAGCGGATTTTGGTGTGATTTGTGCACAAAAAGCGGATGCAGAAGGAAACGCCCAGATTTTTGGGATTAAAGGTGAAGATAACGAAATTGCTCGTGGCTCTAAGACGACGATGGTATTTGTTGAGCAAATCATTACCAATGAAGAGATACGGCAGAACCCTGATTTGACTACGATTCCGGCTCTTTTTGTTGATTATATTGTTGAGGTGCCCTTTGGTAGTTGGCCCATGCAATCCTTTGGCGTCTATGATTATGATTTACCTCATCTACAAACGTATATGCAGCAGTGTAAGACTGAGGAAGGTTGGCAGGAATATTTGAGTGACTGGATCCTAAATGTCGAAACCCATGATGGTCTCTTAAAGAAGATTGGTGAGAAACGACTCAAGGAACTCCGGGCTGATAATCGGTATGGATATTGAGGTGAAACTAAATGGTAGATTATACATCAACTGAAATGATGGCGGTATGTGGGGCAAATGCTGTTCGTGATGGTGAACGTGTATTTGCGGGAACAGGACTCCCCGTTCTTGGGGCAATGTTAGCAAAGGTGACCCATGCTCCCAATGCTATCATCATCTATGAGGGAGGCAATGTCGATACCCAGAACAAAGATCTTGCTCTATCCGTGGCAGATAGTCGACTGGGTTATCGGGCAGCTGCGTCCATTGGGCTCATTGAAACCTTAGGGTTTCTCATGATGGGTGGTCGGGTGGATGTCGGGTTTCTTGGGGCAGCTCAAATTGACGAGTATGGTAACATTAACACTTCTTATATCGGCGAATTTGGCTCACCTAAGGTTCGATTGCCCGGGAGTGGTGGAGGAAACGACATTGCAAGCTCAGCCGGACGGATTATCTTAATGTTTACCCATGATGCTCGAAAATTCGTGAAAAAATTGGATTATCTGACGAGCCCTGGTCACCTAACTGGTCCTGGTAGCCGAGAAAAGTTTGGATTGATTGGTGGAGGACCTGCACTGGTTGTCACAGATAAATGCCAAATGGATTTTGATCCGAAAACCAAGAAAATTCGATTGAAATCCGTGCATCCGGGTGTGACAGTGGACTGGGTACGGGAGAATGTGATGTTTGACCTAGTTATTCCTGATAAAGTGGTGACGACGCCTAAACCAACGAATGAATACCTTGATAAGCTTCACCAACTGGACCCACAGGGCATCTATCTAGGAAAGGGGCAAAAGTAATCTTGGGTCATTCAATCACCGATTGCTTGAATGACGATGCGTCGATTTCGTGGTCGCACGTCCAATTCTAAGAATACAATTTGTTGCCATGTGCCCAAAGGCATTTGTCTGTCAATTATCGGAATTGTCAGACTTGGACCAATGATTGATGCACGGACATGACTATGTCCATTACCATCTTGCCAGCGTAAATGGTGTTCATACACTGCATCCCGTGGGGCAAATCGTTCCATCGCCGTAGGCAGGTCTTTGAGTAGTCCAGGTTCATACTCAATTGTAGTTATTGCACCCGTTGATCCTGTACAAAACACAGTGACTATCCCAGAACGTATTTTACTGGCTTTTACTTCTTCTTTGACTTTGGCTGTAATATCAATGATGTCGGGTTCACCTTGGGTTTCAAACTGAATTTGACCTGAATGTGTTACCATTTTGTTGACACCCAAGGGTTCATGGTATATTGCCTTGCTAAAAATCCTATGTGTCCATGATAACAATAAAAGGGAAGAATGATGGATGGAGGGCGATTCCGCATGATTGTGATCGGATTATTTACAGCACTTCTAGCCGCATTTTCTTGGGCAGTAAGTGCTGCATTCTATAAAACGGGGGCTAAAGATGTTTCAGCTCTGACCTCTAACCTCATTCGGGTTCTTCTTCCTCTCCTTATTTTATCAATAGTCACTCTCATTTTGAATCTTTATCCATTCATAACCTTGCTTACTTTTTGGGAGATTCTCTTCATCTTAGGAAGTAGTCTTTTTGCATTTGTCATTGGAGATGCGCTTTATTTTGTCACTATCCAAAATATTGGAGTCAGTCGAGGTGTACCTGTGACTTCGATCTATCCGTTTTTCATCCTCCTATTACAGATTCTCTTTCTCGCTCAGCCAATTCACATTCTCATGATTCCTGCCGTGATTATTACTATTGCAGGTGTTGCTATTCTTGGTCGGCAACTAAATCCTGACTCTAAAAATCAAGTGACGTTAACACGTCGACAACTCTCAATTGGAATCATTGCGGGAATTTTGACAGCCTTAAGCTGGAGTATCAGCACTCTCCTTTTGGACACAGTTTTGGATACAACTAATTTATTCCTCATAGCGGTCATTCGGTTATTATTTGCACTCACAATTCTAATACCTATAGTGCTAGGACAACAAATCGTCTGGAAAAGGGATAACCTCACTCAACGACAATTACTCTATCTGAGTATTGGTGGAGTGTTCGCCCTGGTCATCGGATATATCGCATTTGCCCTCTCCTTACAACTTGTGGATATCACCTCTGCAACTGTTCTCTCGTCATTAACACCTCTCTTTGCCCTCATTATCGGATGGCGCACTCTAAAGGAACGAATTACTTGGATGACGGCGGTAGGCGTAATGGCATGTGTGATAGGAATTATTTTCATTGCTATTGCCGTATCATTAGTCTAATCTGTCAGATTTTTGGTAATGTTGTGGTATCAGTTACTTGTTTTGGTGCATTAAATGGGTGAAAATGATTACTGGTGTTTATCGGTGTAGGTAGCTATCTTATCCCTCATGTTAGGTTTCTTCATGTTAGTCTTTCTCATAATGAAATAGTCGGATACCACGCCGACAACTGCACCGATACCATGGGATAGGAAGCTCAATGGGGGAGCCATAGCAAATAATGCTAATATGAAGAGCGCACCAAACATGACTGATTGTAATTGTCGCATTATGGTGGCTCCTGCTATGCCAAAAATGGCTGCAGATGCTCCAATAAAGACAAGGAGAGGAAAAAGAATTAGCGAGAGTGTGTTAGTGATGAGACCCGCAAGAAAATATATAATCAAAAAATTCTTGCGTCCTCCCTCCTTTTCGAAGACTAAACCGATTACTGCTAACGCGAATATGTTTAAGCCAAAATGAAGGATATCCTGATGGACGAACATTGCTGTGAGTAATACATAATATCGTCCTTGAACAAATGCTGCTGCGGAGACGCCAAAGAATTCTAACACTTCAACACGGATTATTTCAAAATTCCCACTAAGTAATGCTGTATAACAATACATCGCGAAATTTGCCAGAAGGATCCAGACTGTGATTGGAATTCGGAAAAGAATTTCGCGAATATTTAGCGGTCTATACTCCTCTATTCCTGCTTCTGATATTTTGTCATTGGAATTCATATGAGACCCTAGAGGCGCGATGCCACTAGTCAAAACTACAGGAAAAGTCCCATATTAATTTCGGGATACCGGTAAATGCGGTTATTCGCAGTATTTCGTGTTAGCACAGCTGAAAACCGAACTGCAAGGTTACATTAATCGGTGTTTCAGCTTTTCATCATTTTAAAGAAAGAATGACTGGTTAAATCGAATAAGTGACTTAATCACTATTATGCTACTGGATACCAGCAGGCGTAGTAATGCCCTTTCTTTGCTTTGGTAAAAGGAGGTTGTTCCTTAGAGCACTTTTCTTGCGCTGCGGGGCAACGGGTATGGAATCGGCAACCCCCTGGGGGGTTGATAGTACTCGGTACTTCTCCCCATAAAACGATGCGTTCTCTTGATCTATCGGGATCAGGGACTGGAATCGCTTTCATCAGCGCTTCTGTATAATGGTGTTGGAATTCTTCGAAAATAGCCTTAACGGGTCCGTATTCTACCATCTGTCCTAAGTACATCACAATAACTCGAGCACAGATTTGGCGTACAGATGAAAGATCGTGCGAGATATATACGTAGGTAAGGTTCTTTTTTTCTTGCAAGTCGGTCATGAGATTCAATATCTGAGCCCGAATTGATACATCTAATGATGCAACCGGCTCGTCGGCAAATATGAACTCCGGATCAACGGATAAGGCTCGAGCAATCACAATTCGTTGGCGTTGACCACCACTAAATTGGTGGGGAAATCTTTCAGCGTGATAGGGTTCAAGCCCCACCTCATGCAATATATCATACAACCGATCTCGTGCCCCTTCTTTTTCGACGATGCCATGAATATTGAAGCCCTCAGAGACAATATCCTTGACAGGCATCCGTGGATTCAATGAAGTCCATGGATTTTGGAAGACAAGTTTGAGTCTTCGGCGGTATTCCATTTTCTCTTCTTTGCTTCCTTTCTCCCAGATTTGCAGAAGATCTTTGCCGTCATAGAGGACTTCTCCACCTGATGCTGGGGTCAATCCTAAAATTGTACGGGCTGTTGTGGTTTTCCCACACCCGCTTTCTCCAACTAGACCTAAGGTTTCACCCCGATAAACTTCAAAATCAACGTGATCAACTGCATGGACCTTGCCGGTGACCTTTGATCCGATGATTTGTCTTGAGACAACATCAAAGTATTTCTGGAGATCCTTCACACTTAGCATAACATCTTGATTACTCACTTTGCATTTCCTCCCGCGCTTGTTTCAATCGGCTTAGTAGTTCGTCTTTAATTTCATCAATGCGAATGCAAGCACTCTTGTGGCCTTTCTTGATTTCCACGGTATCCGGCATTTCCTGCTTACAAATAGCCTTTGCGAATGCACACCGAGGATGGAATCGACAACCCGAAGGGGGGTAAATCAGGTCTGGTATCGTGCCAGGAATCACGGCCAGTCTCTTGATTCTTCCCAGAACCGATGGTACAGAGGTTAATAATGCCGTGGTGTATGGATGTAATGGTTCATGGAATATTGAACGTACATCTCCTGTTTCACAGACGCGCCCCGCATATAGGACTGTGACGCGTTTGCACATCTCTGCAATAACACCCATATCATGAGTAATCATCACTAAATCCATTCCAAAATTCTTCTGGAGTTCTTGCATGAGGTTCAGGACTTGGGCTTCAATTGTCACGTCTAATGCAGTTGTGGGTTCGTCAGCAAAGAGAATTTCTGGTCGAGCAGAGAGAGCGCGTGCAATGGCAATTCGCTGGCGCATTCCTGTACTGAATTGGTGGGGATACTCGTAATATCGCTGTTCAGGTTCGGAAATTCTTACTGTTTCCAGGATTTCTATAACCGCTTTCTTCGCTTCTTCTTTGGTCACATCTTGATGGCGCATAATAACCTCTTGTATTTGACTACCTATGGTGAACACCGGATTTAGTGAAGTACTGGGGTCCTGAAAAGAGATTGA
>JABXGY010000058.1 GCA_016550395.1 archaeon
AAATTACCACTGAGGAAGAGAAGAAACGCAAAAACCGAATCTTTGAGTCATATCTTAGGGAGAAAATACTCTAATTCTCATAAAGGCCAAAGCCTTACGAGTAGACAGGTCATTTGCTAATAAATTCCTTTTTTCCAATTCTCGGATGCAGATCGACAAATTAAATCCGGTGCACAGGAATCAAGATCACAGTAAAGACTTAGGAGGGAGCAATCCCTGGCGTTAAGGCTCTCTCCCTCCTCTTCCTCTTTTTCAACAAATCATTTTTGAGTAATGTCTTAGTAATCAAACCGTTGAAATCCTCACTAAAAGGAGAAGAGAGGAAATATGCCAGCGTCTAGTTCTAATATTGAAATAAAAAAACTGCGTGAAATTCTACGCACATTTCATGAAGCTCAAGAAACCGCAAACGAAAAACTGTTTCTCCAAGTATGGCATCCTGAAGCGCGTCGCTTTAGCTTTGGCTCTAATAACGAACTGTACATCTTCTCTACTGAAGACATACTCATAAACCAGTTCCAAGGCATTAAACATGCAAAACAAGAAAATCCCGAATATTCAATTAGCTTCTTTACAAAACGGATAAGAAACATTGACGTGGATCCAGACCACCTAATCGCCTCAGCTACAGTAGAATGGCAAATGGTAAGCATGGGTCGTGCCGTGGGTGTCCACTACACCTACTATCACTTTGTAAAACACAATGGTAATTGGGTCATCGTTAACGTTACTGATCGCGGGAAATCAATTCAATAATCAGATGAAGCGAAAGTCAGGTTCTTCAATCGTTAATTTCGGGAAGATCCTTTACAATTCTGACACCCTGATCCGTTAACATAAATTCTTCCTTATCAATTCTGTAGGATTGAGTAAAATATGAGTAGTTCGCGGTGGCTTTTTGGAGTGCTTGGGCTACATTAGCAACTTTGTAAGCTGAGAATCGGAGTTGGTTCTCGATAAAATCCGCTGTTAGACTCTTTTTCTCACTCATATATTGTTGCTGATAATATGCTACACAACATACGATTTCGATATCAGTTCGGGGACGCTTCGCTAACAGAAACTCATTCAATGTTAAAGGACGGATTATGGTCGGAACCGGGGCAGGAATTTCAAACACTTTACAAGCTAGTCGTCGCAATCGAACCAAACAAATTCCGTGTGCACAAAAATGTTTACCGGCATGCTGTACGTGGCGTAATTCTTCAAGCCGTTCAATTGGCCTTGAACAAATTGCACAAAGGCTCGGTTTGCCACGTACCATTCACTTCTCCCCTGTGTTCAGAGAATAGGAAGTTATGGTAAAGGGAAAAGTTATTCCTCCCCTTCTTCCATGATGACACTTTTTTCCCAAATACGACCTAGAATGACTAATCCAAGTACTAATTCAGAGTTCTGAAGTTTTTGAGCCATGAATTCAATGCTTTTTGAAACGGTATCAAATTCCTGGGATCCCCAAGCCTCTTCAGCGACTGCATAGATCTCATCAAATTGTTCTTCTTTGAGATTCAATGCAACAGTAATGTTTTCGCTTTCATGATCCCCAACAATTAATTTTCCAAGTTCGTAGGTGTTAGCCAACCTAGTTCACCTATTGAATCGTCAATCGATACTATCTTATTAAGATGCTGCTCTTGCACTTCGAGCTTACTAGAAATTTATGAAGTCATTTGAAAAAATCCATGAAAACACTAAATCCAATACCATTCTGAAATTGGGAGGCAAAACCTTTGAAGGGCGAAAACCTGTATTCTAATGAAGTTTTCAATAAAGTATCCAATGACTCAAACAGTACTAGGTGGTACCCAAACTCTGCTAATTCCTTGGTAAACCGAGATGATCTGCAATGCATGAAGCCATGTTGTATACACCACTTGAAGATGGAAGAGTTAACTGCAACTTATGTGCACGCCACTGTGCAATATCGGATGGCAAGCTAGGTTATTGCCGAGTGAGAAAAAACGAGAAGGGTACCCTTTACTCCCTCGTCTACGGTAAGGCATGTTCTGCGAATCCTGATCCCATCGAAAAGAAGCCCCTATGGCATTTTCATCCTGGTTCACTAGTGATGTCGATTGCCACAATTGGATGTAACTTTCGATGTCAATTTTGTCAGAACTGGCAAATCAGTCATGAAAGAGAAATCTTTGGTCGTGACCTCTCACCAGACAAAATCGTAGACCTTGCACTCAAGTCAGGCTGTTCAGGCGTCTCTTATACGTATACAGAGCCCACCATCTTTTTCGAATATGCGTATGATACTGCAAAAATCGCCCAACAGAAAGGGTTGTTCAATACATTTGTCACCAATGGTTATCTCACACCCGAAGCCATCGAAACAATAGCACCATACCTTGACGCTGCAACCGTTGATTTCAAGGGTAATGCTAATCCCAACTTCTATGAAAGATATTGCCATGTCCCTTCCGTAGATCCAATCTTCTCTGCTCTTAAAGCTATGAAAAACGTGGGAATACATATCGAAATCACGAATCTTGTGGTTACCGATGTCGGTGATGACGTTAAAGATGCTGAAAAACTTGCTAAATGGATTGTAGAAGAACTTGGAGAGGAAACTCCCCTACATCTCCTCCGTTTCTATCCCCACCATAAAATGAGTAATCTTCCTCCCACACCCATTAAAGCGCTTGAAGCCGCAGCTAACGCTTCAATTCAAGCAGGATTGAAATACGTCTACTTAGGTAACGTTCCAGGGCATCAGGGTGCAAATACGATTTGTGCCAACTGTGGAGCCGTCCTAATTGAACGATTGGGAGTCCATACCACTTCAGTGCGATTAACACGACAAGGTCGCTGCCCTGCATGCAATTTACCCATTCCTATCATTCTACCAGACGACCTATCTTCAATCTAATCACTTAGTCTGTAACTCTGCGAAGAGCACTAGAAATCAGACTGTTAATTTTATCTAACGTCATCTTTAAGTGGTTAATAACGCTGAATTCAAATAAGGAGGGTGATGACCGTTCGCCTCATTGCATCCCAGGAAGCGGAAATTGCCAATTACCAAGACCAATTTCTAGGACTCAAAACTATCTTTGAGGAAACGCAATATCCCTATTGGATTCTTGTCGATGATCAAACCGTTATGGGGCTAATTGTCGTGTCCAAAGAACCTCGTGAATTTCTCCAACCCGCGAGTACAACCTTTGTCCAAATATACCTCTTCCGTCATCAACCTAACGCGGTTAAACAACTTCTCTCTCAAGCACTAAACATCGCCGCCGAACACCAAGCTGCTTATACCTGTTGCAAAGTTAGTGCTGACCAACATGAGACAGTGCAATTACTAGAACAAGCAGAGCTAACCTTGTACGATGAAACCGTTAAAATGGGGGTTCCCTTAGACAACGTCGTTCCACCAGAGACAACGTTGACATTCAATCGCACTTCTCCAGAGGAAACAGCTCTAGTGCTTGAAAACCTAGCATCTTCGTTAGCAGATACCCCAGGGCGGCTCCTAAAAAGCGTCATCCATAATATACAGAGTCTTCCCTCTAACCAGTTAGATACTACCTTATCTCAAATGGAAGTAATTTTAGTCAAAGACACCACAAAACCGGTTGGAATACTTAGTCTAGAAGGACCTACCATTAGCATGCTTGGTGTTCAACCCGAAGTTCGTGGGAAAGGATATGGTCAAGTAATCACCCAATGGGCAAAGAATCATCTCTCCCAGCAAGGATATTTTCGTGCCTGGCTCCGTGTGTCCACAGCAAACGCCAAAGCAATTCATATCTTTGAAAAATTCGGATTCAAAGTCACCGAGCATTTACGGTATTATCTTAAAACGAATCCGAATATCTGGCAGGAGAATCCCCCATAACTAGTTACCAGCTCAAATTATCCGTCTTTCCGAATCCTCGACATAGCGCATTGCGAACCCGCTCTTCCACACTGTTCATAAGTAACTGTTGAGCTCCCTCACGTCCCTGATTTCCATATTCTTTAATCCCGATTGTGCAGCTCGTTAAATGCGACTCGAATCACTTCCTGTAAATATGACTCGTTGTCATCATCGAAAAGGTGTTTTCACATTAAAATTTGGAATTAAATGAGCTATTTCGATTGACTGCGGAGATCTTTCGGTGATACAGGACAATCGATGTAATCTGTATCAACACAGGTACAAACGTGTTCCCCGCCCACATATTTGTACGCTTCATAAACAGCTAATACACCTTCAGCTACACCCGTAATTGCCTGTTTGAATTCCGTATCGGTTACATCTCCTGCAGCGTAAACTCCATTGATATTGGTTTCAGTTTGACGGTTGATGATAATCTCTCCCTTCGGGTTAGTCTTGACCCCTAGATTTTTTGCCAGATCAGATAGGGGAGAACTGCCGATTGCAATAAAAACACCTTTAACCAGAAGTTCGTTATTTCCCTGGTAAGGCTTATCCAAGAGAACCCTCTCGATATGCTCACTACCTTCGATGCTAGTCACGTTCGTTTTCGAAATCATACGAATCTTGTTATTATTATTGACCCGCTCTAGGTTGACAGGTTCAGCTTTCAACCGTTCGCCTCGAATGATAATGTAGATTTCCTTAGCCCACTGCGAAAGTATCAACGCCTCTTTTGCTGCACTATCTCCTCCACCGATTACAGCTAGTGTTTTATCCTGAAACATGGGGCCATCACACAGACCACAAAACTGAACACCCTTCCCTTCATACTCAGCGGCACCTGGTACATCCAGCTTCCGATATTGGCTTCCTGTAGCAAAAAGGATTGTTTTTGTGGGGTACTGACCAAACGCAGTATGAGCAATGAAACAATTATTCTGGCGGTCGACTCTGGTAACATTATCAAGGATAATCTCGGTGTCATATTCTCTTGCATGTGCCATGATTTTGTCCGCTAGCTCCTTCCCGGAGAGGGAGATAAAACCCGGATAATTTTCAATCCAATCGGTTGTGGCAATTACACCCCCAGGTGGGTATCCAATGAGGATGCTTTTGAGTTTCATTCGACCAGCATACATGGCGGCGGCGAGTCCAGTAACGCCACCACCAATAATAACTATGTCATACATCTCTTGTGGGTCAGTCATTTTGTTCACAACCACAAATTTCCTCTATCTTTTCCCCCTAGATGGTAGGTGAGATACCTGTGGGTGATCCTTGCGCCGCTTTTTGAATGAAATTAATAAATTCAGCAGGTGGGACAAGCCCCTCGAACTGCATTGTCTCATTAATCACGGCTTTTGGCGTACCGATTACATCATACTTGTTTGCTAAGTGAGGAAACTCCGCAATTTCTACGATACTTACAGAAATATTATCATTCGCCACAGCATATTGAAATGCCATCGCACCTAACACCGGGCAGACAGGGCAGGTGGGAATAACAAACACCTGAATGAGTACTGGTTTTGTAGCCGCTTTAGTCAGGGCTGCTTTAACAGGTTCAGGTAACTGGCTATCCTCACTAGAAACAAGTGTAATCCCCTCAATTAACGTCTGAAATTCATACCCAGAAGGAATACCAAAGAATCGCAGCCCAAAATCCTTCTCACCCAAAATAGCTAAGGCTGGAATCTTATCAATACCCAGCTCATCGGCTGTATCTTTGTCCTTTACAAAATCATAGACTTCAAGGCTAATTTTATCGGAAAAAGTCGCTACTTCTTCGATCATCTGACGAGTTTGAGTACAAAATGGGCATTCCATTTCTTGCGTGAAAAACACTAACCGAACTGGCTTCTTCAAATCATCGTTAAATCGATTCACCACAGTTTCCTTCACGTCATCAGGAATCGTCGTCATTCAAGCCACCTAAAGGAAAATATTCCTTCTTACCAAAAAAGGTAGGGGTTTTCTAGGTGTGATAATTTGTTAATGAAATGTATACTCGGTAATCATTAGTGATATACTTTCATTCGCATATGCTGAAGAATATCAAAACCTTCCGAGACATTGGGTATATTACTTAGTTTCCTGCACAACGGGTCTGACTCCATATCGTCTTACAAAACTAACGAACTCGTGTGCAAGCCAATTATCGTCTTTGATTGACATGGTCTCTTGTTCGAGGTCTATCCAATCATTGTGTTTCCAATAGGACTCTGGTATGTTAAACGAAACGAGTGTTTTATCTCTAATTTTTGGGGATTTAATGGATTTACAATAAATAAATTCGGTTTCTCCTTTAGCATCTCTTATAACAATGATTCCCGCCTTTTCACTCAGATTTACTTTCCTTCCTTTGAATTCGTTCATGTAGCCCATAAAATCTCTTAGTGTGTTTTTCGCGATTTCGTCCTTCTCTTCGATGGTCTGTTGTTTTGGGTAACCTTCCATTTTGATCACTTTAGCTGGAACGCCTACCGCGAGGCTGTATGGGGGGATGTTTTTCGTTACGAGCGATCCTGCACCAAGAGTGGCTCCTCTGCCAATAATGACATTGGGCAATACCATTACGTGCCAAGGTAACCACGCATCATCCTCTATCAGAATTTTGCCAAAACTCACAGGATAGCCCTGAAAGATATTTTGCCACGTACCATGGGTAAACAGCATACACCGACCCCCAATCCCCACATTGTTCCCAATTATAACTTCTCTAGTCGTGTTGATGTAAGATTCGTGGAGAATGACACAACGACTACCAACTTCAAAGTAGCTGTGTTGGCTTTGAAGCCCACCAATAATCACCCGTCTATCAATGATAGTATCATCGCCAATCTTGATGCCATTATAGGCATTAATAACGACCCCTTCCTTGATCTGAACGTTGCTTCCAATCTCGAGTTTACCGGAGGTAAGAAGAATGCAATCTTCAACAACCGTACCTTTCCCAATCTTTTTTTCCTTGGCCTCAATACGCATGTCATACGCGCCCTCAGGTTCAATAACAGATGTTGTACTCCAACATCACCTAAGAACTTTTTTTAGCATCCAACTCCCGTCAATGGGTAATCAGTAGACTTGACCAGCAACCTTATAGGATTCAGTTAATCATCGAACTTGGTATTTCCTACCTACTATATGTCAACCTATTGCCTTCAATCTAATACAAAAGCAACCAAAATCACAAGGATAGGAAGAGGAAGGTAGCATGAAAATCATCTTGACTCATGATGCGGACTCCATCTCCAAACCCATTGAACATATTATCGCACGTCACGATCGATTCACAAAACAAGATCTCAAAGCCGCGGAAAAGGGCACCATTAACCTTTATAACAATATTGAAGAAATTGTACAACTGGAAACCGAGCTAGGATTTCATTCCACGTTTTTCATTCCAGCTTTCTTGTTCAATTTACATACAATCTCGGATACGCTCAAGAGAATTCAACGAGAAGGCGCAGAAATTCAACTGCACTATGTCCATGAACAACACCCACAATATGAGGGGCTGTTTGCAATGCAAAAGGAATTTTTAATGGGGCTCATTGGTCCCGTGGATGGTGTGCGGTGTCATAATCTCTGGGTCACTGAAGCACTTCTGAAACTTTTTCACGATAATGGGTTTTGCTATGATTCTTCCTATCGCGCAGAAACAGTTGACACCGTTGAACCCTTTGCCATCCATGAAAACCTGATAGAAATTCCAATTGGAATTATGGATACAGATCTATTCGGTCGTTTCCACTTCACCGAAAATGAAGCTTGGAAATATATTCTCAAGGAATTAGAAATAGCCAAAGACCATCGAAGTCAATCGTTCACACTACTTTTTCATCAAGAATCATTCCGTATGAAAGGCGGTCGGCTTTATGCAGAGCTTCTCAAACATTTTGCACAGCAAGGCTATGAGTGCATCCGCTGCTGTGATGTGCCATTAGTGCAAAAAACCAAGGAAAAATAGTCTCTGTTATCGTAAAGGAATAGTAAGGTATTCAATATCACGTGGATAATAGGTCACACATTCTGTCCCATCTTCGGTAATAAACACAGTATCTGAATGTCGGAATCCACCAAGAGATCGATCATAGATTCCAGGTTCCACAGTGAATACCATCCCTGGCTCCATAATCACATCCATACCATGATCCAGAAACGGTTTCTCGTGTCCCTCCAAACCGATTGCATGACCAGTATGATGCTGCACCAGATTCATCACACCATGTTGCTTGAAGACAGCACGACTCGCCTCATCAATCTTTGAACATGGTTCTCCCGGGGCAAATGCATTAAATGCCGCATCTTGCGCTTCCATCATGATTTCAAAGTACTTTCGTTGTTTTTCATTCGGTGAACCTAAAAACATGGTCCGCTCCAATTCCGCGTAATATCCCGCAACATTAGCTGTGGCTCCAGTCACCAATGTATCACGCGGTTGAAATACCGCAAAACGAGTCATTGCATGGGGAATCGCAGAATAGGGACCAATTTGCCCCCGATATCCAGCATATACCGGAAGACCGCGAAACGTAAAAGGTCGATAAGAAATGCCCAGCGCCTTACCCATAGCCATTGATGCTTCTAGCGAAGCAGCTGTAGTAACTTCAACCTCATTGGCGCCAACAGTAGTCTTTTCCTGAAGAAGTTGATGTGCCAAATTCGCCCACATCGATGACTCACGAATACAAGCCAATTCATCAGCATCTTTGATCACACGCATATTTGTGACTAACTCAGGAAAAACCTTCACAGGAATGCCTAAAACCTCCTCTAATTTGGGCCCCTCATATCCCTGACGACCCGGGCTACCTGGACTCTCAGCTCCTAAATACCCAGAAATACCGAGTTCTTTTTTCAGAAATTTAGCAAAAAGCCTCATGGGATGCGTTGCATCAGGATAATCAAAATAAGTGCTAATTTTAGCGGCTTGAGGAACTTCTTCTTCAACATGCTGTTTCTCCAATTCAGGCACAAAGAAACTAATCTCTGAATCTTGGACCACCAATGCAAAGGGACGTTCCGTGGGAATATGCACAAACCCTGTCAGATAATAAATGTGCGTTGGATTAAACACAATAAAATGCTTAATTTTCTCATCTGTCAACTTCTTTCGAAGCTTTGTTAAACGTTCATCAAACCGGTGTTGGGATATTTTTACAATGGGCAACCTAAACTACCTCTCTTAGAACATGTTATTACACATCAACTAAATTAACTTCCAAAAGGATTTCCTTTATTCATTGAATCAGTTCCTTTGAAAAAAAGTGAGAGGAAGGAGCTTAGGCTCCTCCACTTTCCGATTCGATGAAGAATAGAATAGCTCCAACTAGACAAAGAACCGCGCCTGGTCCTCCAATTATTCCCCAATCCCAAGCAAACACTGCACCAATGATTCCAAAGATCAGAATGATAATCGCTGCGTTGATCCGATTTATATCAACCATTCGTAAGAAAATGAATAGAATCAGAAATCCAAAGATAACTGCGATAACACCTGAAACAACACCAAAGGCTGGCCAGAAGTAAATTCCACCATAATTGATGAGATCATTTACTACATAGATTGCATATTCACCGATTTGTACAACGCCGGCAATAATGATGAGTAGTGCACCGATTCGGGTTAAGAGTTTTCCAACATCAATATTATCCATGCCAGGTTCCTCCTATCAAGGAACACTAACTAACGCCTCTATCCTAGAGAACTTTGACAAATAATTTTCGTGCCCACCAAAATGAGATGTTTTTGAAGGCTTAAGGTTCTCCTTGACAACATGTGAACACACGGTGTGTTTCGTCTATGAGCTCCCTTACTCGGATCTCTGGGAGTCCTACATCAATAGGATCTGTATCAACTAACTGCTTTAGTGTGAGTATCTTACGTGCATATATCTGATCCCTTTCAACTTCTGTAAGACTACGGAGAATTGTCACTGGATAGAGTTTCTTTTCTTCAATAAACCAGTCTAAACCTCGACCACGTGGGGTGTTCCATCCAAAATGCTCGATCCCTACACACTCGGCATAGCGTTGAGCATGCTTTGTCAGCCGGGTATTTGTGACAATCATCGCTCGGTCAAAATTACAATCATGTAAGCCTTTATCACCCCCCTCTTTCAAATCGTCTAGTTTCGCTTTCGCAGCCAGTGTAACTTCAAAGGGTGTATATCGTTCTAACACGCTGTGATGTTTAATTTCCACGTACAACATTTCCCCATCTCGTTCAGCGATACCGTCAACCTCGTGAGTTACACAAGCACCTTGAATCACAATATTTCCAGTCACTTTGAATCCATACTCTTCTAGGAGTAATCGAACGTATTCTTCAAAATATAAACCACTACCAATTCGAGCCAATCCATCACGTAAGTCACGACGAAATTCCACAATTTCTTTATGAGTTTCGAGTTCCCTAACTGCCATCTCATAGATTTCTTTTGTCGTCATACCCTCCTCAATCCGGTCTTCCAAATCCTCGGCAATCTCTTCAGCTACACCTTGTGGTGCACCCATTCGAGTAAGAGTTCGTACAATTTTCAGAGGGTCGAATTCCTCAGACCGCCCATCCCATTTTACAACGAGAACCATCATTAATCACCTTCATGATAGCTTTTGGCTCATTTTGATTTGGTCTTATTCTTTTTCGCAGGATATGTATACTGCTTGGAAATATAATGACTCCGTGTCCGTCGGAACACATGGTAGAAGGTTCCGGGTGGTTTTTTCTTCGCCTGCCGTCCATGATATGTAACAGTGATCTGTTCCCCAATACGGACAGCTGTGCGCCCGGAACCACCTTGAAGATAGTCTTTCAACATCTTGGCCATTGCCTGAATAACAATAAGTCGACTGTTTGTGTCATTAAAAAGCAGAAATACAGGAATCTCACCAAAACGCGTGGTTCGGAAAAATTTACCTACAACTAAACCGGTCACTTCGTCACCTGGCTTTTCAAAGACGGCTTCTTCCAAAGTTATCCAATCGGGGGCACGATATTGCACCTAAATCACCTGCACTCCATTCTGAGTCATAAAATCTGAAGCTTATTATTATAGGAGTCGGAGAATATCAAGCCTTAGGAAGTTAGGAGATTTGAATAATTATGAGGCACAAGAGTCTAATCCTTGGCGCCTTGACAATAATTCTTTACTTGCAATTATTCCTGTTCCAATACGAGCTCATACCCCATCAAATATGACCCTTTCTTATGATTACGATAACCAAATTCTCACTGTCACAGTAATTCACTCCGTTGCAGACATGAACAGCCATTATATCGAACAAATCATCATCAACAAGAACACTCTATTTGTAATGGATCGCAACTACACAAGTCAGACCAGCACTTCTTCAATGTCTGATACCTTCAACGT
>JABXGY010000395.1 GCA_016550395.1 archaeon
ACCGAGTATTTTTTCGCAGTGTTTGCAGATGGAAAATCGCATGTATATTTCCCAGCCGTAGTCAACGGTTTTGAATTCTATATCATCTTTGAAGAGGAATTCGTTGCAGAAAGGGCATCTACCGATTTTCATCGTTATCATGGAATCTTGTCAAGTTGGCAGATTTAATGTTTCACATAAGCTAATTCAGACTTGTTGAAAGCGGAAAATCAGGTATGTGGAAATCTTGAATCATTTGGGTGAGATGACATGGCTTTTGGTGTGAGTAGTTAATGTTTCGGTTTATGATTAGAAGTAGAATATTGTCTAGTTATTTTGTCGGTTCTTTGTAGTAGGGCGATTGGGCAAGAAGGCGTTTTTGGGCAGAGCCTCGGAAGATTCGTGCTAGGTGTCGTTTGAATCCAACTGCGCGTTTGAGTTCCTCGATGTACTGGTCATAGGTGTGATTTTGGTATTGTAAGAGCCGTTGTGATTCGGTGGTATCCAACCAATCGGTATAGAACCACTCTTCAGGCTTCGTTGCGACCCGAAACGCGGATTCCGGAAGCATTCCCACTCCCATGGCGTTGAGAATCTTGGCGATGAAGTCGCGTTGAAGCATTTGGCTGGATTTACCACCCCCTATCAGAAGGATTTTTTTCGTGGTCTCAGCAGTTATGGCATTAGCGAAGGCCGTGCCGACATCGCGGGTATGGACAAATTCGATTCGTTGTTCTAATGGTATTTCAAATAGCGTTTCATCTGCCTCACTACCAATTCGTAGAGCGGGAACGGCAGCTAGGCGGAAGATAGTCCAGGGAAGCGTGCTCGTTCGCAGAGCTGTTTCACATTTGACTTTTGTAGTAGTATAGATGTCAGTAGGATTGAGGGGATCATCGGCTTTTCTTGGTGGAGGGAGATGCATGGTTGGACCGAATACTGATATTGAACTGGCAAAGATGAACTTTGGTTTTACCGGCAAAGCTTCTGCCGCTTCTATAAGCCTTAACGTTCCACCAACATTCACTGTGTTGGTGAAATCGGGGTCAACTTCACTTTTAGGTGGAATGAGTGCAGCTAAATGAATGATGCACTCGACGTCTTCAACGATCTTCTGTGTAGTGTTAATATCCCGAATGTCACCCCAAATGATTTCGAACTCACCAAATCTATGTAAACGCTTAGCACATTTCTCGTTTTGTTTTGTATGCAGATCAAAGCATCGGATCTGATGGTTCTGCTCTAGCAGGGCTAACAGCGTGCTTTCGCCGATATTTCCAAAAGCTCCGGTTAATAAAACAAACATTGGTAAGCAATATTGAAAGTTTCCTTTAACCCTAACTCATTTATTATAAGTTGATTAGGGATAATTTGTTAACACTGAATAGCACGATAAGCTTGTTTGGTTTCTTCAAGTGACATTGTTCATGAGGCAATCAGTCGTTCTAAACAAGGTCATTGGGCATATTTTTTCGAAAGATCGCTTAGAATATGACATATGTTCCAATTGAAAATATGACTGTCTCAATGAAAACTAAATGTGTTCGTTTCAAAAGCTTCCTTCTTTTGACTAGTCACTTGTAAGATCACTTTTTATTGAATTGAGGATGGATCATGTGACGTTGAGCTTGAAATGGCGGGTCAGAAATGAACCTACGATCTAGGTTTGAAGGCTTCAATTTTTGCACTAGTGGCAATGTTGAATGAGGCTTCACTGATAATTCGCACATCGGTAAACCCGGCGTCACGAATGAGTTGCAGATACTCTTCTTTGAGGATTGCACCACCCAGGCAGCCAGTATAGGAAGCCACCTCATCTCTGGTTTCCTGCGGGAGAGAGGCTTCTAAGACGATATCAGAAATGAGCATTCGTCCTCCAGGATGGAGAATACGAAAGGCTTCTTGGAACACTTTGCTCTTATCCGGTGCAAGATTTATCACACAATTACTAATGATGACATCAACGGATTCGTCATCTACGGGCAGGGATTCAATTTCACCAAATCGAAATTCGACGTTCTTCACTCCTAGTTTCTCGGCATTATCCTTCGCTTTTTCAATCATAGCTGGTGTCATATCTACACCAATCACGAGACCAGATGGTCCTACTTGGCGGGCTGCCAAGAATACGTCCAGTCCCGCACCACTGCCTAAATCCACCACGACTTCCCCCTCTTTCAGACTTGCGAGAGCTGTTGGGTTTCCACACCCAGCAAAAGATTCTATCACAGATTCAGGGAGATCGTCAACAGAGTACCCAAGGGCTTTCGCATAATCGCTTCTAGTACCTGTTCCACAACAGGAGCTAGTGGGTTGAGCCACCTTGGCATAGGCTTTTCGAACCTCTTCTTTAATCTCGTCATTACTCATTTCTGTTACGCGTTTTTGTTCAGTCATTACACGCCACCTTATTATTGGGTGACCAATATTATGGTTGGGATAAGAAACAAACACATTTAAATGTATCGGGTACCCGATAAATACCATGCCCGAACAAAAAGATGTCGATGAATGTTGTCCTCCTGACTGCTGTGACATGCGCGGCATGCTCTCCTTTCAAATTCTCTGGGAGCTTAGTAAAAAACCCATGAATGGCCAGGAACTCGCTGAGCAGATTGGACTTCGGAGAGGCAGCAAACCGACTCCGGGCACCATATATCCTGCGCTCAAAGAACTCACTCAAAAAAGCCTCATACGTGGGGAACGAGAA
>JABXGY010000396.1 GCA_016550395.1 archaeon
GGGTTAAGCATTTTGGATGAACTTCTTTAGCGATCTTTGCTATACGCAACGCAGACTTGTAGGTGAGGGTGGTGGAAGTCATTCCAACTATGTCGGGTTGCCGCTTACTAAGTTCGCTTCTAAATCCGTCATATGAGAGTTTGAGGGCTTGGCAATCGATTACATCAACTTCATACTGATTCTTCTCCAAAACAGCAGCCAAATACCCTAGACCTAAAGGGGTAAATGGAGGATGCTGATGTGCGCCCTTCGGGTAAGGCGGATTCACAAGAGTTACGTGTGGCCTCATATTGCTTCCCTGAACGTTTATCCTTTCACAAATACAGCAAGCCGTATGCTTAATATGTTTTGCACTAAAGGGTTCACAAATGCGAAAAAAGATCAAATTACTAAAAGGCGAACGCAGAATATGTTTACGAGAAGAAGAAATCAAGTAGATATAATGTGCTTTTTATCTCTAATTGTAAAAACCAAGCAAAAAAACAAAATATGGGGGTATACTTCAAGCTACCAAAACGTTCTCATTTCCCAGAAAATGGGAAAAAAGAAGTGTGTTGATGGTTTGTATTGGTTTTGCTCTGTTTTATCTGAACCAAGTAGAGATTTTAGCGGCAATTGCACCAAATATAGCCCAAACGCCGTAAATCGCAATGTAAGTAAACCATGTAAGACCCTGTGCATCCCAATAGCTCATCAGTCCAGGTCCTTCACCTATACCCATCGAGAACATGGGGGAATACCAAATGTATGTCACGGTCGTAAAGATTGTTGCAACTGCAGCAGCCACTATTGAGGCAATCAACATGTTTTTGAAGTTGTCAGAACCTCGCATTCGCGCGCGCGTCATTAAGGAGCCAGCTATGTATCCCGCTAACATGCCGCTCACAATCACACCAAGCCAGTCTAAGGTCGGAACAAATCCCCATTCGCCTGGGCCGTAGTATACGGCCATGCCCACCGTAAAGAGTAAGCTACATAGGAATCCTGATGCACCTCCAGCCCACCTGTTCCAAACCAATCCAAGCACTACTGGAATGGCACAAGTGAGAATACCCTCAGCTACACCAATGGTAAGTATATGTTGTAGCGGTATTTCTGGCCCTCCCCAGATGAATTCTGGGAAAGATATATGTATGTTAGCTAGAAGGTCATAGATCACTGTTGGGAAAGCAAGAATCAATACGCCTAGGAGGATTGGTATAACGACACCCAGTGAAATTTCGCTAAAGATCAAACCGTACAGTTTATCTGTTGTCGACAAACTTTTTACACCTCTTTCTTCTATTTACATGCTATTGATTAATAAGCTTTTCACCTTGTTTGCATGCACATGATTCAAGTAATCAACTTTACACAGGTATGAAAGATTTTCCCAAAAATTAGCTATTTTTTTGGCTAACCTTAGCTATTTCTTGGTCAAAAAAAAGAGAAAAGTGCGCGCAATGAAGCGCGCTTGTTTAGTGTACTTTCTTCGGCGGATGTTGTTATGCTTTTTTTATCTTGTCTCTAGCAGAAAGCATTATGCCTTTCAGATCGATTCTTGCTGGACACACAAAGGAACAAGTTCCGCATTGTTGACAATATTCAGCTCCTAGCTTCTTTACTCTTGCCCAATCTCCTTTCTCCACAGCTTCTTTAACCGAGACTGTCGGGATTCTACCAGCACACACGTAAAGGCATTTTCCGCATCTAATACACTCGGTAATCCTTACTTCCGCAAACGTTTTGGCTTTAGGTAGCACTCCACAGGATATTCTTTCTGTTCTTGCTTTTGGAACTCCAACGCGGTCAAGTATAGGACATGTTAGGTTCATGATCACCAACGCGAGAATAGATCCTCCCAAGAAGCTCATGTATACCTGAAGAATCATTGTCACTATGGCTAAGCCTACACCGAATATGATTTGGCCTAAACGGGTCAGGGGGGTAGTTGCAGGGTCAGTTGCCATGAAGAATGCCATGAAAATCGAACTGCCCGTGAATAGATGGAATAGTATTCTGAATACCATGTCTCCACCGTAAAGGTAGCCTGTAACGATAGAGAACAACAGGGTGGTTACTAGGTAAGCCAGAGTTATTCTCCATTTAATATATCCACGGAGAATAGCAAA